>NZ_JBWKOF010000005.1:0-84754 GCF_059415945.1 Pseudomonas sp. GW821-FHT09H03
CAGATGCACCGGGGACTAATTGTGGGAGCTGGCCTGCCAGCGATGGCGGCCTACGAGCCGACCAATCTCTCTCAGATACACCTGGATCCAATTGTGGGAGCTGGCCTGCCAGCGAAGGCGGTCTGACATCCAACCCATCCCTTTCTGCCCCCCCCCCGACCCTGAACACCATCCCCATAAAAAAACCGCGACACTCCATCAAGAGCCGCGGTTTTTTTCGCGCCACACATTTATTGCTGCAACACCGTCGCCTGGTTAGCCGCACCAAACTGCTGCACGGTGGCCGTCTGGGTCATGCCGCTCTGGTCGATGCTGGTGGTGTTGCCGGTACCGCCCTGGGTTACATAGGCGACGTTCATGGTGTCAGCCTGTTTGACGCTGATTGTGTTGTCGCTGCCGTACTGCTGCTCGGTATACGCACGGTTGCCGCTGCCCGACTGATCGAAGCTGCTGGTGTTGCGATCGCCGGTGGTGCTGCCCATGGCCAGGTTGAGGTCTCCGCGCTGGTCGGAGATGAGGATGTTGTCGCTGCCGTTCTGGTCGAAATACAGCTCGTTGTAGGAATCTGCCTGGCTGATGGTGGTTTTGTTGCCGGTGCCGTTCTGGTTGGTGGTCACGAGGTTGCTGGTGCCATTCTGGGTGAAGTTGGCGGTGTTGTTGGTGCCGTTCTGATTGATGGTCGCACGCTGGTTGCTGCCGAACTGGCCGCCTTTTTGTTCACCCTTCCAGTTGCTGGCCAGGACCGTGTTGCCGGTGCCCACCGAGTTGGCAGTGAGCACGTGACTGTCGCCACTCTGATAGGTGAAGTGGACGTTGCTGGTGCCCTGTTGGTACAGGGCCACGGTTGAGCCGACCGAGTCGAACTGGTCGGCATAAATGGCATTGAGGTCGCCGACTTGCAGCACGGTCGTAAGGTTGTTTTCGCCGAAGCTCTGGTCAACCACGGTTTCGTTGCTGTCACCCTGCTGCCTGATAGCGGTCTGGCTGGCGAGCTGGGTTTCTTGCCAGACTTCGGTGCCGTTGAGGTTGCCCGCCTGGTTGATGTTTACGTTGCCACCTATACCGTTGCGCTGGTCGCCGTAGGCATAGTTGCCGTCGCCGGTCTGGTCGATCGTGATCTGGCCACCGTTTTGCGTCACCTGTTCGGCCGCACCGTAGTTTTCATTGCCAAGCTGGGTGACTGTCGCAGTGTTGGCGATGCCGTTGACTGTTTGCTCAATGTAGATTTCGTTGGCGTCACCTTGTTGGAAAGACTTGGCGGATGTGCCGTCCTGGCTGTCCTGGTAGACCAGCGAGAAGTTGCCGTTGCCGTCCTGTTGCTGCAGCGATTCGCTGGCGCCAAGGCCGATCGACTGGCTGGCGTGGGTGCCGTTGAAGGTACCGTTCTGCAACTGGATGATCTGGCTGCCGCTATCGAACAACTGCTCGGCGTAGCCGGCGTTGAAGCTGCCGACCTGGTTCTGGCTGATGGTGCCGGTGGCGGTGTCTTGTACGCTGGCCGCATCGTTACCTTCACCGTCTTGCTGCTGGTTGGCGGTGCTGAGCGGAGCCAGGGTCTGTTTCACATTGGCGATGTTGGCATCACCGAGTTGGGTCTGGTTGGACACACTGTCGTCTGCCAAGGCCTGGGCACTGACAATGACCAGGATGGCGGCGGTAAGGGGCGTCAGTTTGAACATGGTGAGACCTCCAAGTGGTGCAGTGCTTTAGCGATATTGTTTGACCGAAACGCTCATGCCGTTCCCGGACTGGGTTACGGCGCCTTGCAGCCCCGAACCCGCCTGGTCGATGCTGGCGTCGTTGTTGTTGCCGTTCTGGGATATCTGCGCACGGTTGTGGCTACCGGTCTGAGTGATAGAGGCGTTATTGCCCGAACCTTGCTGATTGATCATTGCCATCAGGTCGCTGCCTTGTTGCAGGATGTAAGCCTCCTGATTGCTGCCCGACTGCACGATGGTGCCGAGCAATGACTGGCCGTTCTGTTGCAACAAGGCGATGTTGGCCTGGCCGTTCTGGTCGATCAGCGCGTGCTGGCCAACCGGTGGTGGCAACTCACCGAGATCGCCACCCGGGCCCAGGTCGTCGTTTTCCATCAGGTCATCGGCACGCACGCCTGTGCCGCTGTAGAGCACAAGCAGGCAGAGCAGGGCGGCGGTCGACGTTTTCATGGTCAAGTCCTTGAGTCGAAGGCTTGCCCCACTGGCTGAACCGGCCAGTGGGGCGAGCGTTTACTGCACGGTGACGGAGACGTTGCGCACCGAGCCCGGGGTTGAACGGATGGTGGCCGTCGGGTTGACCGATGGCGCGGTCAAGTTGGTGACGTTCAGGGTCCATCGCCCGGTAATCGCCACGCCGGCGGTGCCCAGAGTGACCAGCCCGGCCGGTGTGGTGACCTGGACGGTGACCGTGTTGCCGGGGATCGTCGACGAGGTACCGGTGAAGTTCCAGGTAAAGCGGTTGCCGGCACGGGCGGTGACCGTGGCCGCCGTTACGTTGAAGACTTCCAGTACCAGTGGTGGCGAGACCTGTACCGTGACCGTGGCCGGTGCCGACGGGGCGCCGAAGCTGTCCCGGGCGATATAGCTGAAGGTCGTGGTGAACGGCAACAGGACCACTGCCGGTGGGGTGTAGGTGACGGTCGTGCCGTTGGTGCTGACCGTGCCGCGCCCTATCGCTGGCTGGGTGACGCTGGCGACCACCAGCGGTACGTTGCCTTCCGGATCGGAATCGTTACCCAACACGTTGATCGTCACCGGTACACCCTGGGTCGCGATAGCGTCGGCGACAGCCACCGGTGGCCGGTTCGGCGCAACGGTGATGGTCACGGTCGCCGCGTCGGTCGAGACCAGACCTTTTGCGTCCTGGACCTTGTAGGTGAAGGTCGTGGTCAGCGGTGCGCTGACCACGGCCGGCGGGGTATAGATCACATTGTTGACAGCCAATGCCACGGTGCCCTGGCCTGCGGCCGGTTGCGTCAGAGCCGTAACGCTCAGTGGCGCGTCGTTGTCCGGATCGCTGTCGTTGGCCAACAGATTGAGGGTGACCGGCACGCCAAAGGTGGTGCTGCCAACATCGGCAACAGCAATCGGCCGCTGGTTCTCGCCAGAGTCCGGCGCCGTGCCGAGCACCACGACCGGCTCGGTATCACTGCCGCCGGCGGCAGACTTGATGGTGACAGTAGCCGGTGGTTGAGGCAGGTCGGAGACGGTCAAGCGTTGCAGCGTGCCGCTCTTCGACAGGCGCCCGTAGCCTTGGGCGACCATGTCTGGTACGACCACTTCATCAGTGGAGGTGGCTTCGATCAGCAGGCTGTGATTGCTCCAGTTGTAGCGAGCGGTCTGGATTTTCACCACGTCCGAGAGTTTGCTCGACACCGATGTAGGTCGAGTGGTACCGGCCGGGTTGGTGGCGGTCACCACAACGACCGGAGGCACGCTGCCGGTAAACAAGTGATGGGCGAAGAACTGTCCAGTGTTGTCGCCCACCATGGTGGTCTGGCACGGTGCTGGAGGCGGTCCGGGGACGAGGGCGACGGATTCGCGGAAGCACAGGGCCGAGCCGTTGGCCGCTTTGGCGAAGACTTCGACCCGGGTACCGGCGCCGGCGCCCGCCGCGGTACGACGGTAGGAGGCACGGCTGATTTCCACCGGCGTCTGCGCACGGTTGTCGTGCACCTTGCCGGACAGGGTGAACAGGTTGGTCTGGATGGTCCCGGCCGGCCCCTGGATGCGCACGAAGTTGGTGTTGTTCGGGCTGCCGGTGACCGCTTCAGTGAGGTTCGGATCGCCGACGAAGGTTTCGATGGCACCGGTGTCCGGATTCACTTCGGTGTAGGGGCCGTTGACACTTTTAAGGAATGGCCCGATCGCACCGGTCAAGACGCCGCTGAAATTGCCCGGCGCGCCGATGCCGATATCTCGGGTGATATTGATGGCCCGGCGTCCCGGGGTCGTGACGTTGACCGTTTCCACACCATAGGGGTGGGTGATGGTGTAGGTGCCGGCGGTGGGCACGTTCACCCGCAGGCGGATCCTGGCGAAACTTTGCTGGTCGCCATCGACAGGGTTTTCCGAGGCGAATGCCGCTTCAATGCCGGCCACGTAGACGTCCATGCCATAGCCTGCCGCGTTGTTGTTGATGCTGGTCTCGGCGAGGAACCAGAACGCTTCCGGCGGCCAGTTGTCCGGGAAAATCATCGGCTGGGCGTCGTCGTAGATGCCCGGTTCCGCCAGCAAGGTGCACATGTAGGCCGGTGGTACGCTGGCCGGTACCCTCGAACTGGCTGCCCGGGACTGGCACAGTTCCATCTTCAGCAGGTTGTTGTCCTGATACCACATGGGGTATTTCCCCGTGGCAAAGGTATAGGGGCCCGGGTCGACGGCGGCCAGTTGCGCGAACGCGCTGCCGGACAGCGACAGAGTCAATCCCAGGGCGTTGAGCGCCAGGCGTGGCCAATTGTTCATGATGCCTCCTGATGAGGATCTGGGCATGTGAGCGTTCATTGCACGATGACCACTTCTTCGGTGTCGCTGCCGCCATTGGATGACGTCACCCGAACCTTGGCTGGCGGAATCGGTGTGATGCCGGTGCTGAGGCTTTTCACCGCACCGTCACCACTCAAGGCGCCGATGGCGGCACCAGTGCCTGAGGTGGCGGTGAGCACCGGTGGCGAGGTTTCATCGCTGGTCGAGGCGATCACGGTGATTTGCCCGGTGCTGAGTTTGTATTCGGCACTTGAAATCACCACCAGGTCAGTCAGGGGCATAGGCAAGGTGGTCGGCGTGCTGCTGGCGATGGCCAGGTGATTGTCGGCGGTCACTTGCAACGTGCTTGGCAATGTCGGATTGCTCGGCGACTGGGCATACCAGTGGCCGGTGGAGTTGGCCTCGGTCAGGTTCAGTACCGGGCTGTTGCTGGCCAGGATCACGGTGGCCGGCGCAGGGGGGGCCATGACGAACACATCCTGCTGGGCCACTGGTGCGCTTTCACCGGCTTTGCGCGAGTAGGTGCTGCGCTCGGCGATGATCGGCGTCGGCCGGACCACGGTCGACAGCTTGCCGGAGACGGCGAACACGTCGGTGCGCAAGTCGATGCCATTGGGCCCTTCAATGCGTATGAAGTTGGTGTTGAACGGGCTGCCGGTGACGGCTTCCGAAAGGTTCGGATCCCCGACGAATTGTTCGGCCGCGCCGGTGAGCGGGTTGGTCTCGGTGTAGGGGCCATTGACGCTGCGCAGGAAGGGGCCGATATCACCCTTGAGTGCTCCGTCATAGGTTTTCGGGCTGCCGATGCCGATGTCCCGGGTCATGTTGATTGCGCGCCGCCCGGGGGTGTCGATGTTGAATACCTCGACACCGTAGGGGTGGGTAATCACGTAGGTGCCGGCGGTGGGCACGTCGACGCGAATGCGGATGCGGGCAAAACTGACCTGGTCACCCTCGACGGGTTCTTCGGCAGCGAATGCGGCCTCGATGGCCGAGACGTAGGTCAGGTCGATGCCCCTGGCCGCATCGACGATGGCGCCATCGGCGGTAAACCAGAACGCTTCGTCGGGAAAATTGGTCGGGAAGACAATCGGTTGCGCGTCGTCAAATACGCCGGGAGTCGGCAGCAGATTGCACATGTAGGTCGGGGCACCCGGAACGCTTGCTACACGAGAACTGACAGCCTTGGATAGGCAAAGATCGAGGGTCCGACCATGGGTGTCCTGATACCACGAGGCGAAACTGCCGTTAGCAGGCAAGTAGGGGCCGGGGTCGACAGCAAACAGCGCCGCGTGGGCGGCGCCTTGGGCCAGAGCGGACACGACCAGAGCGATCGTGGTTTTGGACAGTAAAGGGTGCATGAGTATTCCCTCTATCAGAGTTCCTGCCCCTTGGGCGGGTCAGTTGGCAGGGTGGTCGGCAACTTCCATACCAATGTGCAAAAACAGCCGCGCAGAGCCCGGTTCATGGGCTCGTGGAGAACTGGCGCGTGCAGGCCGGCTATTTCTGGAAAGGGCCACTGTCCCCAGATTTGGGGGTGGATTGGGAGGGGCGAAGGAGGACCCAAAGTCGGGCAAAACCGCATGATTGGGCTATAAACCTATTGGGGGGTTACGGGGAAACACGTCCAATGACTACGCTTGCCAAAGCAATGCCGACTGAAAATAAGGTTCGCCTGAGCTCGCGCAAGCATCCGTTCGATCTGCTGCGCTGGTACTCTCTGATCAGCATGGCGGTCATCGGCACGGTGGCGGTGGCGTTGGGAGTGGTGTCTTCGCGCTTCGTGATCACCGAAAGCGTGCAGCGCGATGCCTTGCTGACCTCGCAGTTCGTCCAGGCGATTGCTTCGGCCGAGGTGCGCCATGTGTCGATCCCTAACGTACGGACCATGGGTGAGCTGCTGGACCCGCGCAAGGACCGTGACTTTCCCGAGCTCGACCCGCTGGCCCGCGCCAGTGCCCGGGGCGAGTTCCTCGACCATATCGAACATTTGCCCGACGTGATCCTGGCCAGCATCTATGCCCCCGACCGCATGGTGATCTGGTCGACCAATCGGGCCTTGATGGGCACAACGATCAATAACGATGAAGACCTCAATCAGGCCTTCGCATCGAAGACCGCAGTGTCGAGCAGCTACCACGATGTCGACACGACGCGCTTGGAGCAGAAGTTCGTGGTACCCCCGCAATTGCTCTTCATCGAAAACTACATCCCGCTGTTCGACGCTGATGGCAAGACCGTCACGGCCATGGTCGAGATCTATAAAGAGCCCCAGGACCTGATCAATCGGATGGAGCGGGGCCTGGTATTGATCTGGCTGGCCACCGCCCTGGGCGGCGGCCTGATCTACCTGGGCCTGTACTGGATCGTACGGCGGGCGGCGACGTTGCTGGCGCAGCAGCAGAAGCAATTGATCACCAATGAAACCTATGTGGCCCTGGGCGAGATGTCGTCGGCGGTGGCCCACAGCCTGCGCAATCCGTTAGCGACCATTCGCTCCAGCGCCGAGTTGGCGCTGGAGTTCGACGAGGGCCCGGCGCACAAGAACATCAGCGACATCATCGGCCAAGTCGACCGCATGTCGATGTGGGTACGTGAGTTGCTTCAATCCCTGCGTCCGCTCAATGACGAGCCTGAACCGGTGAACCTGGTGGCGGCCTTGCATGACAGCCTGTTGGCCTACGAACAGCAGATCGCCAAGGCTAAAGTCATCGTGGAGTTTGAGCCCGATCAGACGCCGATGGTCCTGAGCCAGCACGTGCTGCTGACACAGATTCTCAACAGCCTGCTGTCCAACGCCATGGAAGCGATGGACAAAGGCGGCAAGCTGACCATTCAGATCGAGCCGGGCGATGCCCAAAGTGTCAGCGTGGTCGTCACTGACACCGGCAGGGGCATGAGCGACGAACAACAAAGCATGGCGTTCCGCCCGTTCTTCACCACCAAGCAAGGCGGGTTGGGGGTCGGACTGGTGCTGGTCAAACGCATCATGGAGCGTTTTGGCGGTACGGTGGCCCTGGACAGTCGTGAAGGCGAAGGCACTGCTGTGCGTTTGTCGTTCAAGAGGGTTCCCTGAAGTTGGGTGCGAACTTTCCCCGTTAGCGGGTGTCAATCCCCAGTTTTGCTCTCCGCTCATGGCACATTGATGTTGATAAGCCATTGTTTTTCGGTGGATTAATACATTCGCATAAATTAGTTACAAGTCTGGCGAGGTCCTTGCAAAACCGTCATCACCCCCCTTCACGACTTCGAGGCGGCTGATGATGGAAAAAAGTGCGCGGTACCCCTCCAGGTGGTCCAAATTGTGGATGCCATTGGGCGTCGCTGTTTCGATGACGCTAAGCATAGGGGCGCCACGCGCCAGCCCAATAGATGATGAGCGACAGCCGGAGCCTTCCGACCCTTCGGCGTATTACGATGAACCTGCCGATGAACCGGCGGCGCTGAATGCCATCCTGACCATGCCCGAGGCCAATGAAGATTCCTTCGATTTGCCCGATGGGGTCAAAGGCTCGCGGGATTCGACACGGGTGGAAAACGCTCTGCCGCCCTCGCAGCAGACCAGCTACAACTACCCCACCAACGGCAAGCCGAGCCCGTTGTACGGGGCTCAGCCCTTCACTCAGCAGCTGCTGCTGTTCGAAGAGTTCGGGCCGGAAAAACTCGATCCGACCACGCCATCCGCACCGCTGCCGTTTCCACCGGCAGCCATCGGCCCGTTACCGGCACAGGACCCGACCAGCGCTGCGAGCAGTGCGCCACCCGGCCCGGCCCTTGATGCATTTTTACGCCAGCCGGGGCTGACCCCGTTCCCCAGCCAATATGCCAATGAGGTCGACCGCAACCCCTGGCAGGCGCAGATCGAATACTTCCTCAACCGTCATATCGGCTCTTCCGCCGAGGGCCGTCCGCCAGGAAAAGGCTGGTCGCACCAGCGCTGGAACGAGTTCTACCCGCAGAACGCCTACAAGACCGTGCAGACCGGTGCGCGGCTCAACGGTGGTTTGCGCGACAGCGTACAAATGCATCACTACGCCGTGGGTGAGTTTGGCCCCGGTGGCCTATATCACAATGTCGCCGGCGTACCGGCAACGGACGGCACCTCAAAGGGCGTCGACCCGCGATTCCACCCGAGCATGCCGGTGCAGAACCACAACTCGGTGTGGACCTTCGACGGCACCTTGCCGCCAAAACTGCTGATGGTGCGTTATGGCCAACCGGTGCTGATGCGCCACTACAACGGCTTGCCTATCGATCCTGCGGCGAATATGGGCTTTGGCCTGCACACCATCAGCACCCATGAGCACAACGGTCACGCGCCGGCGGAAAGCGACGGCTATGCCAACGCCTTCTTCTTCCCCGGGCAGTATTACGATTATCGCTGGCCGATCCAGCTGGCCGGTTACGACACCGTCAACACCGACGCCCATGACCCACGCGCGGCGTTTCCTTGTTCGCCAGGCGAAACGCTCTGGACCAACGACTACAGCCCAAGCCGCAAGACGTGCGAGAACGGCACGATCAAAATTCGTGGCGACTGGCGCGAAACCATGAGCACCCACTGGTTCCACGACCACATGCTCGATTTCACCGCGCAGAACGTCTACAAGGGCAACGCGGCGATGATGAACTACTACAGCGCCCTGGATCGCGGTAACGAATCGGTGAACGACGGGGTGAACCTGCGTTTCCCCAGCGGCAGCGCCTTGCCGTGGGGCAACCGTGACTATGACGTCAACCTGGTGTTTGCCGACAAGGCCTGGGATCAGAACGGCCAGCTGTGGTTCAACCCGTTCAACACCGACGGCTTCATTGGCGACCAGATGCTGGTCAACTGGCAGTGGAAGCCGGCCCTGGATGTGCGCGCCCGCAGCTACCGGTTCCGCATGCTTAACGGTTCGGTATCGCGGTACTTCAAACTGGCGCTGGTGCGTGAAATCAAGGGCAGTAGTGGCGAGTTCCAAGGGCCCAAAGGCTCGGGTGTGTCCTATGCCCGGGTGCCGTTCCACATGATTGCCAATGACGGCAACATCATGGAGCACAGCGTGCCGTTCGACGGCAGCATGGACCTCGATGCCGACGGCGATAAACAGAATCACAACGCAATCCTGCCAACCCAGGGCATTGCCGAGCGTTTCGACATCATCGTCAACTTCGCGAAAAACGGCATCAAACCGGGAGACAAGGTGTTCTTCGTCAATCTGCTGGTGCATGACGACGGCAAGGGCCCGAAAGAGCCGGTGTCGCTGGCCGATGTGCTATCGGAAAACTACAAAGCGGTGATCAAGCAAACCAGCAAGGGGCCGATGTGGGACAAGGGCGACCCGGCAGTGGGCAAGGTGTTGCAACTCAACGTCAAGGCCTACACCGGCCAGGACCTGTCCATGGACCCCGTGGCCTACGAACCGGCCAAACCGGGCAAGGCTGAAGGCCTGGTGATGATCCCGCTGAAAATCCATCGCGACAACACCGCCGATAAGTCGTTGCTGGCCAAGGCCCGCCATCGCACCTTCACCTTCGGGCGGTCCGACGGCACTGATGAAGCACCGTGGACGGTCAAGACCGATGGCGGCTTCGGTTTTCACATGGATCCTCGTCGCCTGAATGCGTCGACCCAACTGGCCAATGGTCCCACCGACGCCGGGGCGGCAGGTTTTGGCACCCTGGAAGTGTGGAACATCAAGGCCGGTGGTACCGGCTGGAGCCACCCGGTGCACGTGCATTTCGAGGAGGGCATCATCCTCAGCCGCGGCGGCAAGGCACCCCCTGAATGGGAAAAATGGGCACGCAAGGACGTGTACCGCATCGGATCGGAAAAAGACGGCCTGGACAGCGTGGAAATGGCGATCAATTTCCGTGAATTCGCCGGGACCTACATGGAGCACTGTCACAACACTCAGCATGAGGACAACTCGATGCTGCTGCGCTGGGATATCGAACATCCCGGCCAGTTCCAGTTGATGCCGACTCCACTGCCAAGCTGGGATGGTGTGCACTACGTCACCAGCGCCGCGTTGCCGACCTTCCGTAGCGGTGACGGCTACGGTCCGAAAGTGTCGGTCAAGCAATGAAACGGGAGGTGTCGACATGAACACGCATTTACTGCGCTCGCGAGCCTGGGGCATGCACCTGGTGCTAGTGGTGGCCGCGGGTGTGCTGGCCAGCCAGCTACTGCTCGCCAACCGCGCGCCGTCGACACCTGAACCGGCTGTTGAAGCCGAGTCCGAGTCTGCCACCCCGTGGGGGGGCGACTACTTCCCCAATATTCTGCTGACCAACCAGGACGGTCAGCAGGTGCGTTTCTTCGATGATCTGATCAAAGGCAAAGTGGTGGTGATCAACTTCATCTTCACTTCGTGCAGCGACTCCTGCCCACTGGAAACCGCGCGCCTGCGCCAGGTGCAGAAGCTGCTGGGCGATCGTGTCGGCAAGGACATCTTTTTCTACTCCATCAGCATCGATCCTTTGAGCGATACACCTGAAGTACTCAAGGCCTATGCACAACGCTTTCAGATCGGGCCGGGCTGGCAGTTCCTCACCGGCGAATTTGCCGATATCACCGATCTGCGCAAAAAGCTCGGGCTGTTCATCGAAGGCGTCGACAACGGCCGCAACAAGGACCACAACCTGAGCCTGATCGTCGGTAACCAGAGCACCGGGCGCTGGATGAAAGCCTCGCCCTTCGAGAACCCCTGGATAATCGCCGATCAACTGGCCAACACCTTGCAGAACTGGAAGCAAGCCAGCACGGGAGAAAGCTACGCGGACGCTCCCGAAATCCGTCCGCCGAGCAATGGCGAAGAGCTGTTTCGCACCCGTTGCGCCTCCTGTCACAGCCTGGGCCCGCTGGACGGTCAGGGCATAGGCATGCGCAGCATCGGCCCGGACCTGATCGGCGTGACCCGTCTGCGCGATCCGGCCTGGCTCACCCGCTGGATTCGCGAACCGGATCGCATGCTGGCCGAGAAAGACCCGATTGCCATGGAGCTGTTCGAGCGTTTCAACAAGATCCCGATGCCCAACCTGCGCCTTGATCAGGTTTCTGCTCAGTCGATCATCGAGTTCCTGCAGGAAGAAACCGAGCGCCAGCAGCCATCGGTAGCGCCACTGGTCAGCGGTACCGACGAGCCGGCAAATCCGATTGCGCCGTCGAACCTGACTCAGGTGCAGTGATTGAAAAGTGGAAGTGTCGAAATAGATACGTTGGCCAGTCAATTGCTCAATGTTACCTACACTGATGCAAATGGCTGAAAAGGTTTGATTTCAAGGAAGCAGGACCCGCCCATGCAAATACTCGAACAACAAAAAATCATACCGGTGCCACCGGCACCACAAAGCAAGGGCTGGCGGCCTCAGTTCAATCTGTTGCGCTGGTTTTCCCTGGCCAGCTTTTTCATCATCGCCATCGTGGCGCTGGGCCTGGGCTATATCTCCACGCGTTTTGTGGTGGACGAAAGCATCGAGCGCGATTCGATGCTGACTGCGCAATTCATCCAGGCCATCGGCGAAGCGGAAATCCGCCATGCCGGGATTCCCCCGACCCGGACCATGGGCGAGATGCTCGACCCGCGCCTTGACGAGGCCTATCCCGATGTCGGTCGGGGCTCCAGGGCCGCGTCGCGCATCGAGTTTCTCGATCATGTGGAGCACCTGCCGGACATTCTGCTGGCAACGGTGTACGCCCAGGATCGCACCGTGGTCTGGTCGACCAACCCGGAACTGATCGGCGCGCGCATCGAGGATGAAGACGATGAACTGGCCGAAGCCTTCGAGATGAAAGAGCCGGTGTCGACCAGTTACCACGAAATCGATGAGGGACGTCCCGAGCAGCGTTTGTTGCGTGAGCCGGAATACCTGTTCATCGAGAACTACATCCCGATGTTCAATGCCGACAAAAGCAAAGTGGTTGCCATGGTCGAGATCTACAAGGAGCCCGTGGATCTGGTGGAACGCATCCAGCGCGGCTTCAAGGCGATCTGGCTGGCCACCCTGATCGGCGGGGCGGCGATTTACCTAGGGCTGTTCTGGATTGTGCGGCACGCGGCGATGCTGTTGCAGAGCCAGCAAAAACAGTTGATCGCCAATGAAACCTTTGTCGCCCTGGGAGAGATGTCCTCGGCAGTGGCGCACAGCTTGCGTAATCCTCTGGCGAACATCCGTTCCAGTGCCGAGCTGGCTCAGGAAATCGCCAGCCAGACAGCGCAGAAAAACATCGGCGACATCATCAGCCAGGTCGACCGCATGTCGCGCTGGGTCCGCGACCTGCTGGTATCACTGCGACCGGTGAACGACGACTGTGAAACCGTCGATCTGGTGCTGGTCATCGACGACACCCTCAGTGCCTTCGAGTCGTTGATCAAGCGCTCGCAGGTCGAGGTGCGCTTCACCCCCAAAAGCGTGCCACCGATCGTCAGCCAGCAGATGCTGTTGACGCAAATACTCAATAGCCTGTTTGCAAATGCACTGGAAGCGATGCCCAAGGGCGGCGTATTGACGATCGATATCGAGTCGCCTGCGCCAGGGCAGCTGCGCATGGCCCTGACCGATACTGGCAAGGGTATGTCCAGACAGCAGCAGCAAATGGTCTTTAAACCGTTTTTCACCACCAAACAGGGCGGGCTGGGCGTAGGCCTGGCACTGGTAAAAAGAATAATGGAGCGGTTTGAAGGCTCGGTCGAACTGACCAGCAAGGAGCAGGAAGGAACCCGCGTGTGTCTCAATTTCAAAGTGGCAACGGGAGGGGAATATGGAGCACAGCGTACTGCTGGTCGAGGATGACGAAATCCTTGCCGAGAATATTCAGACCTACCTGGAGCGCAAGGCCTTCGAGGTGACTGTCTGCCATTCGGCTGAAGACGCACTGGAGCATTTGAGGTCTTTCGTTCCAGATGTGGTACTGACCGACAACTCATTGCCCGGCATGAGTGGTCACGACCTGATCCAGAAGCTGCGCGTCAGCGCGCCGGATCTGAAAGTGATCATGATGACCGGCTACGGCAACGTCGAAGACGCGGTGGTGGCGATGAAAGAGGGCGCCTTTCATTACGTCACCAAACCTGTGGCCCTGCCGGAGCTCAAGCTGCTGCTGGACAAGGCCCTGGCCACCGACCGAATGGAGCGCACCCTGTCGTTCTACCAGGAGCGTGAAGCCCAGAAGTCCGGGGTGCAGGCTTTGATTGGCGAGTCGGAGCCGATGCAGTACCTCAAGGGCACCATTGCCCAGTTGCTCGACGCCGAACGGCGAATGGCCAACAGTGATCTGCCGCCGGTATTGGTCGAAGGCGAGACCGGCACCGGCAAAGAGTTGGTGGCCCGGGCCTTGCACTTTGACGGCCCGCGCAGCAAAGGACCGTTCATTGAATTCAACTGCGCCTCGATTCCGTCCAATCTGGTGGAGTCGGAACTGTTCGGCCACGAGAAGGGCGCCTTTACCGACGCCAAGGACCGCCGCTTGGGGCTGGTGGAAGCGGCCGACGGTGGCACGCTGTTCCTTGATGAAATCGGTGAAATGGACCTGCTGCTGCAAGCCAAACTGCTGAAACTGCTGGAAGACCGGACCATCCGCCGGGTCGGCTCGGTCAAGGAGCGCAAGGTCGATCTACGGGTGATCAGCGCCACCAACTGCAATCTTGAACAGATGGTTCAGCAGGGCAAGTTTCGCCGAGACCTGTTTTTCCGCCTGCGCATCATTTCGATCAAGGTGCCGCGCCTGTACACCCGTGGTGCCGACATCCTGCTGCTGGCCAGGCACTTTCTGGCCACCCATGGCAAACGCTACGGCAAGCCGAACCTGCATTTCAGCGAGCACGCCGAAGCCCTGCTGCTCAGCTACAGCTGGCCGGGCAACGTGCGCGAATTGCGCAACATGCTCGAACAGACCGTGTTGCTCGCGCAAAGCGACACCATTGCCGCCCATCAACTCAATGTCTGCCTGAGCCTGGTGGACGAGCCCCTGGCGCAGCAAGAGGTGGCGCAGTATCACGACCAGCGTCCGGCCTACAACGGCAGCGAGTCGATGAACCTGCCGGAAGTGGAACGCGACATGGTGCGCAAGATGCTCGACAAGACCGACTGGAACGTCACCAAGTCGGCGCGCCTGTTGGGGCTCAGTCGCGACATGCTGCGTTACCGCATCGAAAAACTCGGCCTTGCGCGCCCGGACAAGCGCCAGTGGTAGATGTCACTGCAGCCTGGGCGGCTGTCGACCGCAGCTCATCATGCATGAGGGATCGACGACTTCCTGGTTCACGTAGATGCCGCGCTCCGGATCATAGGCGCGGATGAACACGCGAACGGTGGCATCGGCCACTGTCGGCAAGCGCGAGTCGGAGAACACATGCTCGCTCGAAACAGGGATGAAATTGCCCGGCTCGGTCGGGATGTATGAACCCGGCGGTATGGTGCTCAGCGAAGCCGGGGAAGGGTGGGCGAAGGGTTGGTCTGTCCCGTAATAATTGAATTCACTGCTGTCGCTGTCGGTTTGCATCGCACTGTCGTCCGCGTAGGCGCCCGGCGAGGCGATCAGGCAGAGGGTGAGCAGCAGCGTCAGATCGGTTTTTTTCATGGCGGCACCTGCGAAAGCGGTTCCAATGCATTTCCCCAAGGTCATTAACTATAGCCCTCCCGTGGGGCCGCCGCCGGTGCGGGTCACTTACAGGTTCGCAACAAACTGCTCATGGGGAGCCCATGGGCTTGTTTACAGGGTTGATCTAGACTCCGGCCGTTCATTCGAAGCCATACCCTGGAGCGTGCAATGGAAATGCCGACAAAAGAAGCCGCCATCGCGAGCAACCGCGAGGCCTGGAACGACTCCGCCCGCCATCACAAAGACTCCCCGGATTGGCCAGCCCTGGCAGACGCGGTGCGCCAGGCGAATTTTTCCTGTCTGGATGAAACCCTCAGCGGTTTACTGATGCAGGTGGGGGTCGCGGGCAAGGACCTGGTCCAACTGGGCTGCAACAACGGTCGCGAAAGCCTGTCGCTGTTTGCCCTGGGGGCCCGCAGCGTGGTCGGCGTCGACCAGTCAGGGGCTTTCCTCGAACAGGCAAGGGAACTGGCGTCGCGTTCACCCCATGCGCCGCAATTTATCGAAGCAGACATCCACCATTTACCGGCCGACCTGCAGGGGCGTTTCGATGTGGCGCTGATCACCATCGGCGTCCTCAACTGGATGCCGGACATTGGCGCATTCTTGCGTCACGTCGCGCAAACCCTGAAACCGGGCGGCGCGCTGATGGTGTACGAAACTCACCCGTTCCTGGAAATGTTCGATCCCGAGGCCGCTGACCCGTTTCGCCTCTCAAGTTCCTATTTTCGCAGCGAGCCGTTCGTGCAGCACGAACCGATCGTCTACGAAGGCAAGGTCGAACAACCGTCCGCGCCGTCCTACTGGTTCGTCCACACCCTGGGCGACCTGTTCAGCGGCGCCATTGCGGCGGGGCTGCAGATCAGCCACTTCAAGGAATATGCGCATTCCAACCGCGAGGAGGCCTATGACCGCTATCAGCAGCAGGTGGCGCAGTTGCCGTTGTGCTTTACGTGGGTGGCGGTGAAGGGGCGGGGCAGCGTAGGGGAAACCGATCAGAGATTTGAGTGACTGGTCGAGTGACCGGGCTGTGCGCAGAGCTCGATACCCAAGGCATGAATGACCTTCAGGACCGTGTCGAAGCGTGGCTTTGCACCGGGTGCGAAAGCCTTGTACAGGCTTTCGCGACCCATTGCAGATTCTTTGGCTATCGGTGTCATGCCCTGGACTTTGAATCCCCCCAGAGCCTATGCGCGTAGCGAGACACAAGCAGGTTTGCCCCCGAGGGCCCCGTCGCGGGCAAGCATGCGCGTTGGCGCATTTCTCCCGGCCCTGTGGCGTGCGGCGGACCGAGTAGCATGGAAACGGGGCAGAGGCTGATGAATTTGTCAGCGTTGCGAAGACGGCAGCACTCCAACACGTAGTGGGAGCGATCCAACCTCAATCAAACTGCTTTGATGCGCTGGCGATGCGTTGGTACTTACGCAACTGCCGGTTAGCGCTGCGGATATCCAGAAAAAATATCTCTCCGCTGCGCCACAGCAGCATCCACGCGGTGACGGTAACGACCCCCACGGGGATCGTGCCTTCAATGCCCAGAGCCGTGCCTGTCAGCGCCAAGGCTAGTGCCAAGCCCAGGAGTATCAGCGCTACCAGCCGCTGGCTGCGAATATCCCCTCTGAGTTGTTCGCTCTTTTCCTCAAAGGTATTGCTGATGGCTTGCTGCAGGCGTTCTCGCTCATCTTGCGGGCAGCGAATCTGCAGGCACAGCTCGGAGTGGTACCAGGCGCTATCCGACAGGTAGTCCACCAGTTCGGGGCTCAGCTTGGGGGTGGCCGGCGAGGCAAACGGATTGAGGTAATCATGGGTGATCGTCAGATCGATTTTTTTAGTCATAACTAACCTTTGCTTGGTGGACTTGTGGATGGAGGCTTTAGTGTTCAAGGTAAAGCTAGACGCAAGACAGCTGATCTGCCTGATCTGCAGTCGCACGCGCTGTACAGGAGCGAAACTGCGTACACAGCTTCCACCGGGATGCATCGGTGATTTTGTTGGTCGAGGGGGTAGGAGTGAAATGCCGGTCGAAGACTTGCGAAGGCGTTAGATCTTTTGCGGCACAGAGATTTTTCAACTGCTAGTCATTAGTTCTTGTTGAGCGCCCACAGGGATGCGGGCCAACATTTTACTAGGGCTTCTGTTCAAAAAATCGACCGATTGCTATGGAAGACAACTATTCGAGGCAGCTAATTTGCCGATTTCTGCCTGTCACTAAGGGCTGCACCTGACCCATAGCTGCCGGTGGCGACAGGCAGCATTCGACTGTAGGTTCAACCGGTCGATGAAACCGATGGTAATCCCTCCGATGCACCAGGAATCGCTGGATAAGTTTGTGTATTTGTTGAATATACCTCCATCCAGGCGCTATGGTCGGGCTCAATGTTCACGTCGATCACGGGTTGGCAATGCCGAGTTTCTGCGCCACTGTCTTGCACTCAGCTTTTGAAACCGTGACCCCAAGCGACGATTAGTTCAGCGTGTTACCAATTGCGGCGTTAGGAATATTCTTTATGGTGAGCTCCAGTTCATCCCAGTCGATGCAAGACTTCAGTCAAAACTTGCGCCTTCTCTGCGGATATTATAAGTCGGTGGCGAAGGTGTGCCGCTCCCTTGATATCAACCGCCAACAGTTCAATAAATATTTGGGGGCGCAGGCGACTCCTTCATCCTTTACCCTGCGCAAGATCTGCGCTTTTTTTGGGGTAGATGAGGAGGAGATATTCACCGAACATGAGGCCTTCCGCGCTCTGCTCAACAGACAGCGCACGGGGCGAGAGCTTGACTGTGCGGTGCCAGCCGATTTTTTTCCGAGCTCCGCGCAGGCGTTGTCGAAGTACCAGGGTTACTACTTTGTCTATTTGATGTCGCCTTCCGCGCCGGGGGAGGTAATCAAGTCGATTACCCGCTTGACCCGCTCTGGCAACAAAATGCTGAGTAAAACCTACGAGCGGATGAGGTTGGGTGATGGTCAGCAAAAGAGTTTCGGTATCAATAAGTATCGGGGGTTCTGCTTTGCCTCATCGGATCTGATTTACATCGTCGAGCGCGAGTACCTCTCGTCCCGGGGCTATATCTGGTCGGCGCTTTATCCCTCCTACCGCAGCCGTTTCCGTTTTCTCAACGGCTTGGTGCTGGGGGTTTCGGGTGACAATTTCCGCCGTCCTTTTGGTGCCCAGATTGTGTTTGAGCACCTGGGTGAGTTAATCGACCTGCGTAACGCGCTCACCAGTTGCGGCTGTTTTCCGATTGATGCCCCTGAGATTCCCGACGAGGTGAGGGCGCGGCTGCTGGTACGCCCATCAGAAGGTGAGTTCAACCTTGTCCCTCCGCTGTTTTAGCCTTTTTTTAAAAATAGACGCTAGGTGACGCTTTAGGGCGTCATTGCGCGTTATTTGCTTCTCGCTCGCGAAATTGAGTTGGCCGTGCACCAGATCAATAATGGCTTACACCACTCAAAAGTCAGTTTCGCTAACGGCCATTCACTTTATTCATTCCACTTTAATAAGTGCCTGTTTTTACAAGTGATCCGCTACGCCTATCATAAAAATAAGAGGAACACCGATGAATGTTAAAAGAGCATTGATTGCGGGGGTGATGGCGTTGTCCGTTACTGCGCCGTTGACCAGTGGTTTGGCGTGTGCGGCAAACAATACCTTGGTTGTCGCTGATAGAGCCTCTTTCAAGGATTGGGATCCGGCCTCGGCTTTTTCGGAAGAAGTGCGGGTGCTGGGCAATATCTACGAGACTCTAGTGGTATATAACGCACCAGGCAGTGCGGAGGAGTTTTCCCCCGGGCTCGCCACGTCCTGGGAAAGTAGCGACAACGGCAAGACTTGGACCTTCAAGCTGCGGCAGGGCGTTAAATTTCATGACGGCTCGGCCTTTAATGCCGCAGCGGTAAAAAAGTCCATTGATTACGTCAAAGGGCTGAAACAGGGCGCTGCGTATGTATGGAAAAGTCTGGATACCGTCGAGGCCCTCGCTGACGATACGGTAGTGCTCAAGTTCAAGAGTCCCACACCGGCCAATTTGATCGCAGCAGGTCAGTATGCGTCTTACATCATTGCCCCGGCAGCGGTGGATAAAGGGCATGACTGGATGATGGCTCCCAACGCCATCGGTACCGGTCCCTACAAGCTCGGGCAGGTCGAGCAGGGTCAGCAAGTGGTCCTTGAGCGGTTCGATGACTACTGGGGTGGCTGGAAAGAAGGGCAGTTTGATCGGGTCATCGTCAAGGTAGTGTCCGAAGCCGCTACTCGTACGCAAATGATAAAAAATGGCGAGGCCGGTGTCGCCTGGGATATCCCGCTCGATCAGCTCAAGCTGCTGGGGCAAGACCCCGCCATCACCGTGACCACCGCGCCTTCGTGGAAGAACTACCAGTTCCTGATCAATACTCAAAAATACCCGACGGACAACCTGGCGTTCCGTCAGGCGCTGCAGTACCTCTGGGACTATGAAAGTGTCACCAAAGATGTTTTGCATGGCTACGGAAATGTTCCGAAGGGGCCTCTACCTACCAGTATCTGGGGGCATGCCAGCGTGCCCATGGCCTCCTATGATCTTGACAAAGCCCGCCAGTTGCTCGAAGCCTCCGGAGTTCCCAAGCAGGACTGGAAGGTCTCGATGCAGTACATCAGTGGCAAGGCGGACTACGCCAACGCGGCCGAACTGTTCCAGGCGACGGCGTCTCAGGTCGGCATTGAGGTGGAGTTGCGCCCCGGCGAGTGGGGCGTAATCTGGGATAAGGCGAAGAAACTGGAGACCGCCCCCAACATGCAGTCCATGGCTTGGTGGCCGGCTTATCCAACCCCTAGCGATTGGCTGTTCAGCGAGTTCCATACTGAGAAAACGACGCTGTTCAATCTTTCGCACTACAGCAACGCCAGCTTTGACCAGTTGATCGAAGAGGGCGCGGCACTAGAAGGCAGTGATCGGGCTCAGGCCACTGAAAAGTACGTGCAGGCACAGCAGCAACTGGTCAAGGACGCTCCTGCGATCTGGTACGCCGACCTGCAGCAGATTCGCGTCTCCCGCAAAGACATCGAGGGTATGCAGAGGAGCCTGAATCCTGCGTATGAGGCGATCTTCTACTATGGCTTGCGCCGTTAGTTGTGAGTTTTCCGAGGTGAAGTTGCATTCGCCGCGTCACCTTTGATTCGCCACGCCACTGGATAAACCGGACATGTCAGTCAACTTTCCTGGTTGCTTCACCAAGGTTTGATAAACCTTGGTGGCTCCATATTGGGCGCAACAATTCAGAGTCAAGTTCAGTTAGCCACAAGGGGTATACCAAATGGCGAAGTTTATAGCGCAGCGATTGATGATGATGTTCTTCATTCTTCTGGGAGTGTTGACCATCACCTTCGCGCTGAGCCGGGCTCTTCCCGGTTCGCCGGTAGAGATGATGCTGGGGAACCACCCCACGGCGGAGCAAATTGCTGTCGCGCGCACGGCGCTGGGGCTGGATAAGCCGATGCCGATCCAGTATTTGAATTACCTCGGTGATCTCTTCCAGGGCGATTTTGGCACCAGTTTGCGCACCGGGCGGCCGGTGCTGGAGGAAGTGACCAGGCGGGTTGGCGCGACTTTTGAACTGACATTCCTGGCGATGTTCTGGGTGGTGGTGCTGGGCGTTCCTATCGGTGTGATCTCCGCGGCGCGGCAGAACTCAGTGATCGACAATGCGGCACGAGCGGGGTCCATTGCCGGGATGGCGTTTCCCGTTTTCATCTTGGCCATGGGCTTGCAGTTGGTGTTCTACGGCAAGCTCAACTGGCTGCCCCTGCAAGGCCGTATAGATGCTTCCATTCTTCTCGATAGCCCCTTTGAACGTGTGACAGGCTTTTACCTGATCGACACTCTGCTGGCCGGTAATTTCGTAGCACTGTGGAGCGCCATCAAACACCTGACGTTACCCGTGCTCACCCTGGTCATCGTGACCTTGGCTACTGTCACCCGGATCACCCGCAACATGATGGTGGAGGTGCTATCCGAGGAGTACATCCGTACGGCCGTTTCTTACGGTGTACCCAAGTGGCGTATCCATTACGCCTATGCCCTGAAGGCGACAATGATTCCGCTCCTGACCGTGGTGGGCCTGACCTTCGGTTACCTACTCGGTGGTGCGGTAGTCGTTGAGTTCGTTTTCGATTGGCCCGGCCTGGGCGGCTTCGTGGTGTTTTCGATTGCCCAGAATGATTTCCCCGCCGTGATGGGAGCCACACTGGTGTTGGCCACGGCGTATCTGTCGATCAACCTGATCGTTGATCTCTTGTATCACCTTGTTGATCCGAGGTTGCGAGTCCAATGAGTATCCAACACGTTTCCTTGTCCATGCACTCGCGAGCCCCATCATGGCGTATCAAGGCCCGGGCGTTTGCCAGCGATAACAAGTTGTTTGTATTCGGCGCGCTGTTATTGCTCCTGATCATCCTGGCGGCACTCTTCGCCCCCTGGCTTGCGCCTTATGAACCGAACAAGATTGTCTTTTCCCAGAAATTGCTGGCACCCAACTGGGCACACTGGATGGGCACCGACGAGTTTGGTCGCGACATTCTTTCACGGGTGCTTTACGGCGCACGCACCTCGCTGATCATCGGAGTGACCGTGACTCTGATTGCGATGCTGATCGGCATTCCGGTTGGGCTTGCTTCCGGTTACTTCGGTGGTCGAGTTGATACGCTGCTTATGCGTTTCTCAGATGTGTTCCTGGCCTTTCCGCCGCTGTTGTTGCCGATCGCTATCACTGCTGCGCTGGGATCGGGTTTGGCCAACGCCATGTTAGCGCTCGCTGTCTCCTGGTCTCCCTGGTACGCGAGGATCATGCGCGGTGCGGTAGTACGGGTTCGGTCAGAAACCTACATCCAAGCCGCCCGTTCAATGGGTGTCAGTCATGGCCGTATCCTGCTGCGCCACGTCCTGCCCAATGCCACCACGCCTGTGATCGTGCAGGGCTCCATGGACTTTGGTTACACCATTCTTGCGGCCGCCTCGCTGAGTTTTATCGGGTTGGGGGCCAAGCCACCCATGGTCGAGTGGGGGCTGATGGCTGCGTCGTCGCGCTCGCAGTTTCTGGAGAGTCCTTGGACGGTGCTGTTTCCAGGGCTGGCGATTTTCGTCCTGGTGCTGGCCGTCAACCTGGTGGGTGATGGTCTGCGCGATGTGCTCGATCCGAAAAAGGGGACTCGCTGATGATCGAACAATCCTTGTTACACCCTGCACTTGAGCCTCTCGTCGCTACGCATACCGATGCTGCTGAAGACCTTGTACTAGAAGTGGAAGGGCTGACCGTGTCCTTCCCTGGTTTGTTCCAAACCGTCAAAGCCGTACGGGGCATCGACCTGACCGTCAAGCGCGGCGAGATCCTTGGGCTGGTGGGTGAGTCGGGTTCGGGCAAGTCCATGACGGCGATGTCCTGCCTGGGATTGATGCCGGAATCAGCCCGGCTGGAAGGGCGCATCAAGGTGGCGGGACAGGAGGTCAATGGCGCGTCGCAGTCACAGCTGGCCGCATTGCGGGGTGGTGGTGCGGCGATGATCTTCCAGAATCCGATGAAGGCGCTCAATCCATTCTTCACTGTCGGGCGGCAGATGTGCGATGTGATCGGCTGCCATCGGTCGCTTGGCAAGGCACAAATCCGTGCCGAGGCTCAGAGCGCGCTGGAAGCGGTGAGCATGCCCGATCCCCATTTGGCGCTAAACAAATATCCGCACCAGATGTCGGGCGGTCAGCTGCAGCGGGTGGTGATCGCCATGGCGCTGGCCTGTCGGCCGAAATTGCTGATCGCCGATGAGCCGACTACCGCGCTGGATGTGACGGTGCAGGCTCAGATCATCGCCCTGCTGCGCAAGCTGGCACGGGAGCAGGAGTTGGCAATTCTGTTTATCACCCACGACCTGGGTGTCGTGGCCTCGCTCTGTGACCGGGTGGCGGTGATGTATGCCGGAGAAGTCGTGGAGAGCGGCCCGGTGGGCCAGGTGTTCAAACGACCGGCACATCCTTACACCCTCAAGTTGATGGGGACCGTGCCCAAGTTGGGACAGGGTCGACAGTCCCTGGACTTCATCCCGGGGCAGGTGCCGAACATGGCGGCTCCGCCGGCAGGCTGCGCCTTCAATCCGCGCTGTGAGCGGGCCACCGGACGCTGCCATCAGGCTGCGCCGAGGGTGACCATCAGCAATGGACACTGGGCAGCTTGCCACAACACGTTAGTCACGGTGTGAGGCTTCTTTGAAAGGTAAACGGCTATGAATAACAACAAACAGCCCGCACTGCTGAGCGTTAATCAGCTGCACAAGACCTTCGCCACCAGCAGCGGACTGGTGACCGCCATCGACCGCATCAGCCTGGAGGTGCAGGTAGGTGAGACGGTCGCGTTGGTGGGGGAATCCGGTTGTGGCAAAAGTACGGTGGCCGCGACCTTGCTTGGTCTGCTGCCAGCCGATAGTGGGCAAATTCTGGTCGAAGGCCGGCCGCTGCCCACCGATGCCAGGGCTCGGGGCAGGAGTTTGAGTATGGTGTTCCAGAATCCCTACGCCTCGCTGAACCCGAAAATGACGATTAAGGCGATTGTTGCCGAGCCGCTGAAAGTTGCCTTTGGTTTGCGCGGTAGCGCCTTGCACGCGCGCATTCTCACGCTGCTGAGAAATGTGGGGATGGGCGAGGAGCACATGGAGCGCTATCCCCATGAATTTTCCGGTGGCCAGTTGCAGCGTATCGCTATCGCCCGGGCCCTGGCGCTGGAGTCAAAACTGCTGATCCTCGATGAGCCTACCGCGGCGCTGGACGTGTCGGTCCAGGCCCAGGTGCTGCAACTGCTCAAGGCGCTGCAGACCGACAATGGCCTGAGCTACCTGTTTATCAGTCACGACCTTGCGACGGTCGAGTATCTGGCGCAGCAGGTGCTGGTGATGTACTTGGGGCGCATCGTCGAGGCCGGGCCTGTGGAGCAGGTGTTCGGCCGACCTTGTCATCCCTACCCTCGTGCGCTGCTCAATTCAGTGCCCTCCATCGACCCGGAACGCCGTGACCAGTTGCAAACCCTGAGTGGCGAGATCCCCAGCCCTTTGAACCGGCCTGCCGGGTGCCACTTCGCGCCCCGTTGCCCGCGGGTCAGTGAGCGTTGTCGCCGAGAGGTGCCAGCCGAGACCCAAGCTCATGGCCACCGCTTTTCTTGCCACCACCCTCTGAACGATGAGAGCTGAACCCTATGTACAATAAAAACGACATGACCGCCCCCGGCGTTGGTTATCAGGACTTAAAGCTGATGCGGGGCTACCCGCCTCCCAGGGAAAAGCAAGTCGGCCAGCATAACTGGGACAGTCCGCCCTATAACCGCTGGTCGTTCCAGCACATGAGCCAGCTGTTTCCGGTGGCCGCTATTCATCGCAGTCCCGGACCGGTTACCGAACTCGAGCGCAACGAACGCTCACTGGACGACATACATTTCCAGCGGGTTGATGGCGAGCAAACCGATCTGGCGACCTTCTTGACCGATAGCTATACCGATGGTTTTTTGGTGCTTCATCGAGGCAAGGTGGTTTCGGAGCAGTATTTCAACGGTATGCAGCCGCACACCTTGCACCTATTGCAGTCCGTGTCCAAGACCATCATTGGCGCCCTGGTGGGCAGGCTGATTGGTCAGGGCAGGATCGACCCACACGCGCAGGTCAGCCACTATGTACCCGAGCTTTCGACAAGTGGTTATGGCGATGTACGCGTGCAGGATTTGCTCGATATGCGCACAGGGGTGAGATTCAGGGAGGACTACACCGACCTCGATGCCGAGTACATCCAGCTGGATATCGCGTCAGGCTGGCGGGAACGAGGGGAGAGCAAGTCACCTGATAGCATCTATGGTTTGTTGAAGTCGCTGGGCAAAGACCGTGAACATGGCCAGTTCTTTGAGTATCGCTCAGTGGATACCGATATGTTGGCTTGGGTCTGTGAGCGGGCCTGTGACGAACGCCTCCCCGTTTTACTGAGTCGGGAGATCTGGTCCAGGCTGGGCACGGAACAAGACGCGAGCGTCACCCTGGATGGTGTTGGCACTGCATTGGCCGATGGCGGGATGAGCGCCACGCTGCGTGATCTGGCGCGCTTTGCCCAGATGTATCTGCAGGGTGGAAGTTTCAACGGCGAGCAAATTGTTCCTGAGGAGTTTGTGCGTGCATGCGGCCGTGGTTCCACACCGGCTTTTGAAGTCCTCTATGGCCACTATACCAAGCACTTTCCGGGTGCGGCCTATAGTAATCAGTGCTGGGTATTGGACAGTGGAAAGGGTATCTATTCGGCGCGCGGAGTATTTGGGCAGAGTATCTATTGGGATCCGGCTTCTGAAGTGGCAATCGTAAAACTATCCAGTTGGCCGGACTTTATCAATCCAGAATGGACGGTGAATACCTTCCGTGCTTGTGCCGCGGTGGTTGAAGAGCTGCAACGCAGCTGACGCGGGAGTATGAATGAACGTGGCTTGTCAGGCACCTCCTGGCCTTGGTGAAGAGGTGCCATGTGCAGCCTCGTTGTACTGAACATTTTGATACGACACTATCCATGGCGAATGGCCGCTCTTGGCCGATTCTGTTGAAAATCCGACTTTTTCAACAGAATTGACCCAAAGCAGCCATTTGAATGCACGCGGTAAAGTAATTGAACCAATATCTTCGACATGATGATGGTGCGCTCGGACCCGTGAAATACGTCTCGGATTTTTTTAAAGCCAAGCGAAGCATAAAAGCCTTCAGCGGTGATAGATGATGGGACACGCAGTTGGTTGAGCCCTCCGGCGATGGCGATGGACTGAATTTTTGTCATCAGCTGTCTTCCGATGCCCTTCCCTTGATAGGCCGGTTCGACAAACACACTTCGGACAACGTCGTGATCATTTGCCGTCACTCGGGTTCGACAACCATTCCGGATGGCTGCACTGTTTAGCCGACCCGATCTGATGTGACAAAACCTGCTCCAGCGCTGGGATTTTCTACTGTGTGCGAGGCTCGGATGGAATGAGGACGACCAGATCCGTATTACCTATGTCGACACCCGCTTGTGAAAATAAGGTAGTCACTTGCCCACGGTGATGCGTCTGGTGGTTGAAGAAATGCATGACCAAGCCATAAAAGTTCTTGTCGGCGGGCACTCCCGTCATGTTTGTGTAATTGAGGGTGTGGTCTAAATTCGCCTCTGTAATGGAGCAAGACCACTCGATAATGATCCTGTCGAGCCACACTCGATGTGCCGAAAGTTCTCGGATATTTGAGAATGTTAACTGGTCAAGGCTTTTGGGGGCAGGAAGCTGCCGAATCGGCTCCAGAGCCAAGTAGTTCGCCGGGTGCTCAGCGAATCGCTTGAGCCAGATAGTGTCCCCGGCCACTAAGTGGTTCAACGTCCCGAGAATAGAACCAAAGAATGCTTTTCTATTAACTGAAAGCTCTTCATCTGGCAGGCTTTTGGCTGTCTCATAAATCTTTGCGTTCATCCACTCGTTATAGGTCGCCATCAAGCAGATATGGCCGGTGCGGCTCATTGTGTTGATCCTTTGAGTGAATATTTGATCAGTGGTCCACACTCATCTTGAAACCCCGTCTAGTACTGGGCTTCCTTGTGTTCAGAGTGGCGCAATAGAGTGGCGTCTCTTGCTTGGAGCATGCGTGTAGCCCGGCGAAAGGGGAATGGAGATGGTCGTGTCGAGTGGTGAGGGTATCAAAAAACTGCCTTAACAGCGTTATGGATTGATGAATAGTCTGTGGGTGTGCGTTGAATTGCGCTACCCCGATGTCCGCTTTTGGCCGTTTTCTGCCGGTAGCGACTGGCTGAAGTCGACTCAAAGCTGACTGTCATTTTTTCGAGCATAGCACTGTCTGCCGACACAGCGGACGAGTGAGTCGAAGGCTTGTTGGCTCATCGGTGGATGCCTGGTTGACCCCTGAAGTTGTGTTGGCAGAAGCTGACATTTCGACCGCTTCAAGTCTTGTTAATAAATCTCTACCAAAACCGGAAAAAGAGTGTTATTCCCTCGGCATGGAGCCGTTCTCCACGAGTCAGCAGCCAAAAATTTAGCTAGGTCATCCGCGTATGCCAAGTAAATCAAAAACGTCAGGCGACTCCAGGCAACGGCTTTGGTTTACTACCAATTGGTCACTTAATCTCAACACAACTCTTCTATTAGCTTTGCTGCCCGGCATTTTGGCCCTGGTGGTAACCACCTATATTTCATTTGAGCGAGAGCGCGCAGCGGCCTACCAAGACTTGCTGAGTCGCGTTCGCTCCATGAGCCAACTGATGGATGAACAGTTGCTACATGTTCAGAATGGGCTGGAGCTGATTGCCACGGCATCAAACGAAATAGATGAACACAACCTCAAGAATTTTTACGGAATTCTCCAGGAATCCCAACGCGAGCTAACGTCAACCAATGGTCTGATTTTGTTTGAGACCAACGGGAATATGTTGCTCAGTACGCTTAGCTCCTTCGGGACTCCGCTGCCGGTTTCCAGCTCTGTAGAGCGGTTACAAAGGGTGGCAAGGACTGGCCAGCCGCAAATCACGCCCATATTCACTGGTAAGCTATCAGGCAAAGAGGTGATTGCCATCGACGTCCCCATCCAGCGAAATGGGAAAGTCGTTTATGTCCTGTCTGCCAGCTTTTTGTGCACACAGATCAACCAGTTACTTTTAAAGCAAAACTTCCCCCCTGAATGGATCGCTGTCATCTATGACTCCACTGGGGTCATCGCTGCTCGAACATTGAATCCAGAACAGTCAATCGGGAAAAAAGTAGCTCCGACCCTATTAGATTGGTTGGACGGCCCGGAAGAATTTTTTGGAGAAGGCAGGACGCTTGAAGGAAAGCAGTCGGTAGCGGCAATGCATCGCTCGAAACTGACAGGATACTCGGTCGCAGTATCTGTTCCGGCAGAAACACTGCTTGCCCCGCTACGGGGAGGGCTGATCCTGAATATTCTGGCGATTGGCGCCAGTCTTTTAGTGGGTACTTTCGTAGCTTGGTATTTCTCTCAAACGTTGCGCAAGTCCATCAGGATATTGGAGCGTGCGACGCAGGGAATTGCCTCAGGAGCCAGTAATATTGTACTGCCTGAAGGTGGCATTCCAGAGTTGCAACGCTTGAGTCTCAGATTCAAAAACATGTTTATTGCTTTGAAAGAATCAAAGGAGATCAACCAACAGTATTTAACACAACTTGAATTGGCAGCCACTCATGACTCCTTGACGGGTTTAGCCAATCGATTGCTGATTAACGATCGTATTGAACAGGCAGTTCACTCGGCCCAACGCTGCGGCCGTTGGACGGCTGTTGTTCTACTGGATCTGGATCATTTCAAGGTGGTCAACGATACATTGACCCATATCGTGGGTGACGCCTTGCTGGTCGAAGTCGCCAATCGTTTGAAGTCACAGGTTCGACAGGCCGATACGGTTGGCCGATTTGGTGGTGATGAATTTGTCATCGTATTGACAGACATCCAGACGAATGAAGATGCGATGCAGTTGGTCTCAAAACTTATGCGCATTATTTCCCAACCCTACGAGATTTCGGCGCGTCGACTCACGATTTCAGCAAGCATTGGGGTTACGCTTGCCCCTAGAGATGGTACGAAAGCGATTGAGCTTATCAAGAATGCCGACATCGCCATGTACCGAGCGAAGGATGCCGGGCGGGCCGCTATTGAGTTTTTTTCGGTAGAGATGCACGACCGCGTCCAGAGGCGGCTTGAGATGGAAGCCGATCTACGTCGCGCCATTCAACAAAATGAATTCGTCGTTTATTACCAGCCCAGGTGTGATCTCAATACTGGAAAAATCATCGGAGCCGAAGCACTGATACGCTGGAGACATCCAACCATGGGCCTTGTTTCTCCTGCCGAATTTATCCCCTTGGCAGAAGAAACAGGTTTGATTAACCCAATTGGAGAGTGGGTGTTGCAGTCGGCTTGCGAAACGGCGCACCGTTGGCACCACATGGGGTACTCAGACATTCTGGTCTCCGTGAACGTGGCGGCGCGCCAGCTTCAGTCAAACCAACTCAGAGACGTCGTTGCCAAATGCCTTGCGACTTCGAGACTGACGCCGAGCCTGCTGGAGTTGGAGCTCACGGAAAGCGATGTCATGAAGGATCCTGGCGCAGCACTCAAGGTACTGCAAGAGATCAAAGCCTTAGGCGTCAGAATCTCTTTGGATGATTTCGGAACGGGATACTCCAGTCTCAGTTATCTCAAACGCTTCCCGGTGGACTGTCTGAAGATTGATCGGTCATTTATCAGGGACATCACCATAGATCCCGAAGATGCGGCGATTGCCCAAATGATCGTAGCCCTGGGACACAACCTCAAGCAGACGGTCGTCGCTGAAGGGGTAGAGACACGGGCTCAACTGAATTTCTTGAAAGCGCATCAATGTGACCAAATGCAAGGCTATTTGTTTAGTCCACCAGTTCCGGCTAACGAGTTTGAAGCCATGCTGTTGGGTGGGAAGCACTTGGAAAGAGCAGAAAAAGCAGAAAAAGAAGAAAAAGAAGAAAAAGAAGACGGATTTATTTTTCGTAAAGGGAAGGGACAATAAATCCGTCCCCTTTTCTATAACCTGTTTGACAAGCGCTACTACGCCACCATCGGCACCGAGTCCTTCGGGAACTACTACGGCGATCCACGCAACTTCATGGTTTCGGTCAAAGCGAGTTTTTGAGGCTTCGCATTAGCGACGATAATAGCGGGGATCGTCCTCGTAACGGTGCCGCATGGCCCGGTCCTGGTGGCGATCCCAATCACGATGGCGTTCAGCTTCTCGGCGGGCCTGCTCTCTACGCCACTGATCCCTGCGCCAGTCGTCGCGGCGCCAGTCATGTCTACGATCGTGCCAACGGTCGTCGTGCCAGTACCGATCGTCATGGGCGAGCAATGGCTGCGCGTTGCCCATACTGGCCAAGGTCGGCCATGGGTTGCTGGCAGCCTGGGCCTGAGCTTGAACGGCTGCAACTTCAGTTGTGTAAACAGGGGTTGAAGGCTTCATCGGTGTAGCTGATGCTGAGCCCACCGCCGCGAACGCGAAGAGGCCGAGGAGTAGCATCCGTGGGTCAGGGAATTTCATGAGCGAAGACAACCTCTGATTGAGCGATTGGACCTGTTGGCATCTGGTTGCAGGAAGTCTGCCGGTTCGCGCATGCAAGCGAATGTGCCTATCCACATAGACCGATATGTAGGGAAAAGTTCTAGGGGGCGCTGTTTAAATATCACGTTGCCTCAGGATTCAACGCGCTGAGATTTGCTGTCTCGATGACCGCTTCTGGCTGTTTTCTGCCTGTGGCCACAGTCAGTTTTGGGTCGATCCAAGTCATGCTGTCGCCACACATCCGCCCTGAGAAAAAGGGGACGGAATTTAAAGGGAAAAGAAGGGAAGGGAAGATTAATCCGTCCCCTTTTTTGTGTTTGTGCTTTTTTGTGGTCCCTTTTTTTGTGAAGGGACTTGCAGACGGCCTCAGCGATTCAGCTTGGTAATTTTTGAACCCTGCAATCCCAGCCCGGCCATTAAGCCCTTTTGATCAAAGATGAACGCATAGACATCGGACTGAGCCGTTGAAGTAGTCAACGACCTGGCCATGCCTGAATCTACGACCACGATGCTTGGGCCCACACCGACCTCAAATCCATTAACATTTTTCAGATCGTTCATCGCTGAATAGGTCATGAAGAACATCACGTAACCAAACTTCTGCACGCCCGCCTGAAGGCCGTATGAGGCTGCTGTGGTCGCGTAATACCCCGTGACTTTTCCGTTCTCAATCAACTCGCCTTCGCCATGCTGTGCGCCGGCAATGAGGCCCGCTTTCAGCACTTCAGGGAAAACGAGAATACCCTTGGCTCGCTGCGCGAGGGCGCGCGCTTGCGGCGTTTTGGCATACAAACTCTGTAACGCCGCGTTCGCGTCGCGGTTCATTTGCGCGTTAGCAGCCTTCACATCTGAGGCGGAAGTGGGTTGATGCATTTGGCAGCCCGCCGAGAAAGCGAGGATTGAAATCATTGCCATCATTCGAAGGTTTTTGGTCATGAGCAATATTCCGTTTCTGTACCTGCCATTGAGGGACTTGCGTGGCGATCGCCGTTGCGGATCAAAGACTGACGGGGTCGATCTTTCACTTAGACTTTAACCCTATTAAGCGGTTGGTCAAATGCTATTCACATGCATGTTTCTGAGACGAAATCGACAGTCAGCTCTGGCCCGATTTCTGCCTGTCGCCATAGTCAGCTTTGGGTCGATCCTAGTCATACAACGGCCTGGGCATGCTGATCGGTTTCTGGGTTGCGGGGCAGGTCACCGACTACTATGCCGCCACCGCCGGCAGTCATGACTGGAAGAGCATCTGGCTGTTCCCTGCGGGCTTTGCGCTGGCGATCTTTTTCTGTTTTTCCCTGGCGTTCAAGGGCCGGGAGGCAGCGGTCGTGCAAACGACGGTATGAACTCGTCAGCCGCGTTGCGCCTCCTGGTCATTCCAAAACATGGGCAGGGGCCAGCGGTCGGCGGGACTTGAACAGCAGCTACGCTTCGACGCCCAGAAAGATCGGATGGTCTATCGGGACGGCAGCCAGGCTTCCCTTGGCGCTTTCCCGATTGGCCGCGAAGTCTGCGAGCAACAAAGCGAAATCTCCGGCTGCGAGCAGAAATGCATAGACTTGAGGTATTCCAGTGATGGCCACGTGGGTGAACGACCGCACGCTTTGGGCAAATTCAAAGCTGAGGAGTTTGAAAGCTAGTGGAGATGGCGGGACTGAGATGGACATGGCTTCACCCAAGGGATCTGCCACCGGTCATTCAACCGCCCCGGTCGCTAGACTATTAGTCGTCGGGCTCTGCGTAGGCTTCTGCCAGAAGGGCCTGGGCGTGACCTTCCAGGAAGTCGAAAACCTCCTCTTGGATATACCCGTTGTATTGCTTGCGCCGGCCCTTTGATACGACCCCATTCTGGTCTAAGCACTGCATTATCAGCTTGCTCAAGAGGCTGCCGCGCACGTCGTAGTTGTCATTAACCACCTTGAGCAACGTGTCGTATCGTTGCAGATACTCGGTTTCTTCCCTCAGTTCAATTTCCAATGCCCGCTTGGCCATTTCCAGCGTGAAGGCCACACATTCAGTCGCATCCCAGTAGCGATAGAGGCTTGGGTCGCCGGTGAAGTTAAGCGACATGTTGTCGGCATCTATCCAACGAACGTCCCAGAATTGCCGGGCAGATTTCGAGAAGCTCTGCAGAGCTTCAAGGTAGCGTTGCTCCTCTCGCTTCATGGCAACGGAGACAGGGAGTAACAAACCGTTCTCCAGCGCACCGCTGCAGCACAATGCCTGGTGTATCAAGAAGCGCGACAGTCGGCCATTCCCATCCATGAAGGGATGCAAGAACACGAACCCGAATGAGGCAATGCCGGCGGCCACCAGCGGGTCAAGCTCCATCGGTGCACGGTTTGCGAAGGCCATGAGTTCGAACATCAGATCACGGCAAAGGTCTGGAGGTGGGGGGATATAGGTAACCCCTGCCGCTCCTCTAAAGGAGTTGGTCAGGTGGTTTTGTTCATGCCGGAAGGCCACCGCCCATTCAAGCGGTTGGGAAATTGCATTGTTTTGCAGAGAGACCAAGTAGTCTTCGGTAAGCGGCTGGCGGTCATGGGCCTGGCGCAGCAACTGAACGAAACGCTCTGACTTCTGCTGGCTTGGTGCTTCCTTTTCAATCGCAAATGAGGAATCTGTCTCGCTCAGGTACGCCCAGTTGATGGCGCGATCCATCATTTCCTTAGGCAAGGAAGCAATGAACTCTTTCGAACGCCCTAGAATGTCGTATTCAAGCAGGGCCTGGACCTCAGGCGTGCGCTCTACCGTTGCGCAATATTGGAGTGTCCCCAGCCCATTGAAGTCCACGCGCCAGCGGTTGTTTCGCACCGATGGGCCAGTGATGTACCGCTCTGGATCAAAGAGGAGGACGCCGGGGCCCCGAGGCTTGTCCGTGTAGTCCAGTAAAGCGCCGGAGTAGACTTCCCAGAGGAAGCAGACTTTGCGCAGATAGCCACTGCTGGGAGATTGGGTTATGGCCTCGACAAGGAGTTGACCTTCAATGCGAGGCAGAGCCTGCGCCAAAATAGAGAGATTGACGCCCTCATGTTTGAGCGCAAAGATGATGTGGGCGAGAAAATCCCCAGCCTCCGGTGCAACCGCTTGCGGCACGGCAAGCGCGCCGTTGATCCGCTCAATGCGGGTGACGGGTTGAACGAGTGCCGGCTTCTTTACCCCGATAGCCTTCAGCCCCATCGCATTGATCAAATGGGCGTAACCCACTAGATTTCCCATTTTTTCCCCTGTCGTTGGCTAGATTTTTTTAACCGAGCCAAGATTTTCTTAAAATACGCGCCGAACACTCAGAAAATATTAACCGAAAATGGCTGCGTAACCACTATTTCGGGGCTTTCTGATTTTCGGCGCGCCGGGAATCTGTGTAGTGGTCATCGTGTGTTGTTCTGTTGGCTGTATTACGGCTCCGGACTCTCAGCGTGGCAGCCTGAAGGTAGGCTCATCAGCGAAACCAGAGCCGGGGACGTGTTTTGTTTCGCGTCCTCCCAGGCCCAACTCTCGGCTGCTCGGCTGCTCGGCTGAGCAACTTGCACAGGGTTGATGTGCACAACCTAAGTGTCGGAGCATTGGAAAACTATTTTTAACCAATAGCTTGGCATGTCCCCGACAGACTTTATTTCTGATTAGCCCGCTGTCGCTGGCTGTTCAACGAAGTGCTGCGTCGCTGCATGGACGCATGGTCAAGGGCGAAGGTTTTGCTGTGGACGCCAGCATCATCACGGCGGACGCCAGTCGGCAACGTGGCGTACCCGGAAATGAAGAGATCAACTGGAGCGATCCGTCGCTTAGTACTCGCGCCGTCCGTGAGTACCTTGAAGCGCTGGATGAAGAAGCTTTGGCCGAAGCACTGCCCAAGCGCCTGTCGCAGACTGATCCGCTTTCTCGTTGGACCGCAGCGCCAGGAGGCCCGGCGTTCTTCGCTTACTCGACGAACTACCTGATTGATGTCGAGCATGGCGTGATCATGGATGTGGAACCGACGCCAGCTCATCGACCGCCGAGGTTGAGAGCACCAAGACCATGATTAATCGGGTCGAAGAGCACTTCGATATCAAGCCGGATCGGCTCATCGGCGATACCGCTTATGGAACCGCACCGATGTTGGCCTGGATGGTCGACGAAAAAGACATCGAGCCTCATGTGCCGGTTTTGGACAAAACCGAGCGTAAGAACGAGAGCCTCTCGATCAGTGATTTTCAATGGAATGAAGAAGTGCATGAATATCGTTGCCCCACGGGACACGCCCTGCGTAGCGAGTGGCGGGCCTTCAAGAATCAGCGCTCACCTCAAACGAATCCTGAAGCTGGATCGATTAAGGCTACGAGGAATGACCGGTGCAAACGACGAATTTACCTTGGCCGCTGCGGTACAGAATTTAAGAAGACTGGCAAAACTGACCCCACAAGGGCCACCGGCCACGGGATAGGTACGCCCGGAATCAGCAAAAACCCTCAAATTAACCCACTGACCAAGCTGCAAAGATCAACGCAGAACCCAAAAACCACCCAGCGTGGTGAACGGGTTCTGAAGTGACGGCCAACCCTAATGTCTTCCAGTCTGAAATTTCGACTTTTTCAACAGAATCGGCCCAAAGCAGTCATTTGAATGCACGCAGTAAAGTTATTGAACCAATGTCTTCGACATGATGATGGTGCGCTCGGACTCGTGAAATACATCTCGGATTTTTTTAAAGCCAAGCGAAGCATAAAAGCCTTCAGCGGTGATAGATGATGGGACACGCAGTAGGTTGAGTCCTCCGGCTATGGCGATGGATTGAATTATTGTCATCAGCTGTCTTCCGATGCCCTTCCCTTGATAGGCCGTTTCGACAAACACACTTCGGACAACATCGTGATCAAGACTGGCCGTTGCAACGACATGACTTTCGAGTATTGCTACGAACACCTGACGCTGCGTCAACAAACGAAGGATCGCCTGTGGAGAAAAACTTAGCTCCACTTGATCGATGATTTCGGATGAATAGTCCTGGGCATTGGACTCGCGAAGGGTGCCAATGATGACTCGACTGATGGCTGGGGCATCCGCATACATTGCGTTTCGAATTAGGCATTCCATTCAAGCATCTCCTTCCATGTGATTACTTGATCCTAGTGAGATGCGGCCCTACTAGCTAGCATGAAGGGCTGCTTCTGGCCGATTTCTGCCTATCGCCACAGTCAGCTTTGGGTCGATCCAAGTCATGCACTCGCCAATCATTCGCCCGTGAAAGGCTTCGTTGGAAGCCTTTTCTGATAACGCTGAAGGCGCACGTGTCCGTTAGAAGCGTGCGCCTGCCTTCCCTTACGGGGCTGGCACGAAATCCCGACGACCAGCGTCATATCCGTCGAAGACCTTGTCGAAACCGTAAGCTTGGGTCTCTTTCATCACTTCGTTGAATCGCGCGAGGGAATCGCTGGGCATGGTCGCGTGGTAGGCATGTCCGCCCTGTTCGTAGGCCTGCATGATCCAGCACGAACAGGCCACCCACCGCATGCACGGCGTCGCCGACGGCCCGCAGGTACTCGTCGGGCAGGATGATCCCGGATGAGGTTTCAACGTGGGGGGCGAAGACAATCTGCGGCCTCGAAGCCGCAATGGCTGCCAGCACTTCGTCCAGAGGGGGGGGGCGTAGGCAGCCTGGCGACCCGTGTCGACCGGACGGGCTTTGAGCACCGTGGTGGCCGCCGGGATGTTGCCAATCTCGAGGATCTGGCTCCAGCGATAACTGAACCAGCCGTTGCGTATCACCAGGCATTGCTGGTCGGTGGCAAACTGTCACGCCACCGCTTCCATGCCGAACGTGCCGCTGCCCGGGACCACTGCAACCGCCTGGGCGTTGTAGACCTGCTTCAAGGTCGTGGAAATGTTCTTCATCACGCCTTGAAACGACTGCGACATGTGGTTGAGCGACCGATCGTTGCTCGAGTACCTGTCGTTCTTGACGCATCCAACTGACTGTTCAGGTCGAACGCAAAGGGGTGGTCTAGTGGAATGCAATTTCACATGAAGCAGCCAGGATCAAAAGATCGCAGCCTGCGGCAGCTCCACCAGTGATTTTGGGAGCCGCGGGATTTTGCATGCAGCCACCTGACCTGGAGGGGGCGACGCGGTCTTGCCGGGGCCCCCTGAATCAATTTCAAGCCGGCGCAGTCACCACCGGCCGCCCCGGTTTGCGCAGCGGTTCCAGGCGTGAGCCGGTGTAGCGGGTTTCGCGGAAAAAGCGCCAGCGGCCGAACAGGCCGTAGACGTGGGTCACGCGTCCCTGTTCCTGATAGCCCATGCGGATGTGCAGTTTGAGCGCTGGAATGTTGTGGGTTTCACAGACGTCCACCACCTTGTTGCAACCCTGCGCGGCCATGGCTTCCCAGAGCGCCACTTGTACGTCCACCGACAGGCAGGTGCCGAAAAAGGCGCGGATCATTTCGCCGCCGAACTCGAAGAACTCGCCTTCCTTCACCGGGAACCAGCAACCGTAGTAGTGACGGTCGTGGTAGTCGCGGGTGCTGCCCCAGATGAAGCCTATCGCGTTGCCTTCGTCATCCAGGTACATGTGCCCGGTATGGCCTTCAGCGGCCAGTTCGGCCATGGTGTCGACGCGGTCGCCAAAGTGCTTGGCAAAGGCCGTGGCGTTCTGCGGTGTGATGGTGACCCGGCGCACGGCAGGGTAGGGACGCAATTTGTGCGGCGCAACCGGACTGACCAGGTCGCGCTCCATCCACAGTAACTCCCAGTGGAAGAATACATAGCGCTTCCACAGCGTGCTGAACGTGCGGCTCAGGCCCTTTCGTTTGATGAGTTCGCGAAGCTTGTCGAGTACGTTCATGAAGCCCTCCGTTGCAAAGGCTGGGTCGTGTGTGGTGAAGGTTGTTGATGGGTATAGATCACCAATGGCAATTGCATGGCACCCCCACTGAAAGCAATTTGTATCAACTTATGTTTCAGTCTTGACGCGGTTTTCCGGCGCCAGAAAAGCCACCATCCCCGCGGGTTTTTCGCAGGTTTTCAATGACCTGAATCGCCGGTGAAAAGCGCTGGGCGATGACTAGAGCACTGCCTGCGCGGCTTCGCTTTCGCTGCTGCGGGCGACGTCATAGGCCACCCTTGGCACCCCCGGCAAGCGCTGCGCCAATAACGCGCTGAGGGATTCTCCCGGTTCCAGATAGGCATCGCCGAAGTCCGCCCCGAGCTGGTTGGGATGGGCAACGATTTCCAGCAGTCCGTCGAGCGGTGGCTCGCCGTTGCGCAGATCCACCGGGGTGCAGACGTAGTCGGCAGTCGCCCCGGCGAGGCTGTTCAGGCGCCGATTGAGCAAGTCCTTGAACACGCGCTTGGGCAGGCTCAGGTTTTGTCCCAGATTGCGCGCCAGACGCACCGGCACGCCCTGGCGGGCGGCGAAACGCGCGACGATTTCGCCGATCGGCCAGATGTTGTGTACGTGTTGATGGGAGTCCAGATGGCTGGGGCGCAGGCCGTTGTCCAGGCAACGTTGCCATTGCGCCTCGAGCTCCTGCAGCACTGCCTCGCGATCCTGGCGGCCAAGCCAGAGGCGGCTGCGCGGCAGGTTGAGGTCGAATACCCCAGTGCGGTCGCAAAAGGCTGGCCGCTGCGCAATGGCCTGGCTCAGCGGGCTGCCGTAGGTCAGGTTGAAGTGCAAGCCGATGCGTCCTTCGAGCAAAGGATGGCGGGCCAGCACGCAAGCTGCTTCGAACGCCGGCATGTTGGCCATGGCGGTGGCGGAGCTGATGATCCCGGCCTGGAACGCGCCGAGGATCACCGCATTTTCGCAGGCGCTGAGGCCGAAATCGTCAGCGTTGACTATGACTTGTCGAGGCATGTTCTCCCTCCATCAATTGTTCGTTAGGTGCCGCTATTCGGTAGGCGCTGCGACTTTGACTGCCGGTGTGGTGACGGGCGCCGGAGACGCTGCCGCGGCTGCTGCACGCCGGGCGCGTCGCTGTTGCAACCAGGGCTTGAAACGTTGCCAGAAGCGCAGGGCCAGACCCAGCGCGAGTCCCCCGGGGCGCCAGGAATAGAAGCTCCAGCGCCAGTGTTGCAGTAGCCCGGTCATGCGCTCATGCAATTGGTGGCTGGAATTTTCCAGGCTCACCCGCGAGGCATCGATCCATTGCCAGTGGTCGTCCAGGCCCCAGTGAATCCATTCTTCGAGCAGCACCCGACCGCTGCCCAGATCAGCGTACTGCGGCAGGAACGCCAGGTTGTAGTCGTACAGCCGGCCCTGCTCCAGCAAACCCAGGCGATAACTGATGCACCGCCCCTCCAGTTCCAGCAGCACCACGCGCACCAGGCCCTGGGCGGCGAGGGCGGTGAAGGCGCGGTGCATGCACTGGCGATGGCGCTCATCGGAAAATATGCCCACGCCTTCGTCGCCTTTCCAGCTCACCGCTTCGACTTCGGCGATGGCCTCGAGCAGCGGCCCCATGGTCGACGCGTCCGGGGTGATGCGGCGGATTTGCGCGCCACAGGCGGCGATGCGTTTGCGCGCCCGGCGCAGTTTGTAGCGGGGATCGCCAGAGACTTCCTGGTGATCGGCCTCGCTGATCAGATGCACCGGCACCCGACAACTCAGGCGTTGCTCAGCGGTCGAACTGCGCGCCACCCATGCCTGGAGGGGGCTTTGCTCGCCCGTGAGGCCGGGCAGTTCATTGAGTTGCAACAAGGCGTGGGGCAAGCGCTGGCGGATCTGCGTCAGCGCTTTTGCCAATGATTCGCCGTCCAGCCTCGAAAGCAGTGCCAGGCGGTCGGCCAGTGGATAACCCAGATGATGCAGGACCCGAAACGGCAAACGCGCAAAGCGCTCAACGGACGCCACCAATGGCAGGCACAGCAGCAGTTCATCGCCCTGCCAGGCGAGCAACACGTGCAACTGCTCCCCGGTTCTGAGCGCCTGTTGCGAGGCGCACATCCAGGCCAGGGTGTTGAATGGCGTGTGCCCGGCTACGCGCAAGCGCAACGCTTCGTAAGCCGCTGCCGGAAAGTCGGGGGCACACAGTGAAGTGCGCCATTCGAATCGTGCAGACATAAGGTCAGGTCGCCTCGGCTGTAACGGGAGAGGGTGCCGGTTTGCGCAGGGCATCCAGGCGTGAGTCGCTGTAACGGGTTTCACGGTAGAAGCGCCAACCGAACAGACTGTAGACGTTCATGATTCGTCCTTGCTCGCGATAGCCCATGCGCATGTGCAGCTTGAGGGCCGGTATGTTGTGCGACTCGCAGACGTCCACCACCTTGTTGCAACCCTGTGCGGCCATGGTTTTCCACAGGTCCAGTTGCAAGTCCACCGACAGCGTGGTGCCCCAATAGGCCCGGGTCAGTTCACCGCCGAATTCGAAGAACTCGCCGGGCTTCACCGGGAACAGGCAACCGTAGTAGTGGCGGTCGTGGTAATCGCGCTTGCTGCCCCAGATAAAGGCCACTGTGTCGCCGTTCTCATCCAGGTACATTTGCCCGGTATGGCCCTCGCGCGCCAGTTCGGCCATGGTGCCCACGCGGTCGCCGAAGTGCCGGGTGAACGCCACGGCGTTTTGCGCGGTGATGGTTTCCAGGCGCAGCGGCTTGTAGGCCCGAAGTTTGTGCGGCGGTACCGGGCTGACCAGGTCGCGCTCCATCCACAGCAGCTCCTCGTGGAAAAACACGTAGTGCTTCCAGACTTTATTGAAGGTGGCACGCAGGCCTTTTTGTCTGATGTGTTCGCTGAGTTTTTGCAGAATATTCATGTGTTGACTCCTGACGGCGTTGACCGTGAGTGGAGTGACTCAAAGCGCGAGCTGTCGGCTGCGCGGCAAAACAACCAATGACCTTCATGGGGCGCTCCAGCTCAGGGCGAACAGGGTTTCTGCTGGCAGATCAAAGCTGACGCGACCGTCCTGACAGTTGAACGGTGCGTCGCGGCTGCGGTTGTCGGCGCCGAAATAGCGCAGGGCCCCTTTGGTCAGCGGGCACGCCACGCCGGCCAGGCTCACACGCTGCAAGCGTGCGCCTTTGTTCACGCCCAGCAGGCTGCGTTGCAGCTCGGTGGCCATGGCCAGGGCGTCGACTTCGAAGGATTCGTTCTCCAGGCGCATCACATCGTGCAGCCAGTGCTGCGCAATGAATTGCTGCGCGAGGCCCACAGGCTTGAGTTCGAAGTGATTGTCACCGAGCACGCGCAGCATGCCCTTGGGGTACTCCGGCTCATCGGCGGCCTGGAAGAAGGCGAGCATGTCGAGCAAGCCGTCCTGGGACGAATTGATCACGACCGAGGCCCACCACAAAGAGGCGTAGTGGGTTTCCTGATCGTAAGGGCTCAGGCTGGCACCGCTGGACATGTTGGTCTGGTCCAGCAGCAAGGCCTTGCGCGGCCGGCCCTGGGCGTCGAGCCCCACCAGGTCCGCGGCGCGGCGCACGCTTTCGCGATAGACACGGGTGGCCAGCAGGTCGCGAATCATCCATTCATGCCAGGCCAGGGCATCGATCTTGTCGCCTGATTCGGCCAGCAGGCGCCGGGCCCAGTCGATGCCGCGCTTGTCGGCGGCGTTGTTGATGAACGGGCCGTTGACGAAACGTGAGCTGGCCGGCATGGCGATGCGTACGCCGGCCTTGGCGTTTTCCGGGTTGCTGAGCACTTGCCGGGCCATGCTGTCGAAGATGCGCTGATAGCTGGCGTAGTCCGGGTAGTTGAGGTTCGGTTCATCGGCAAAACCGATGTAGTGGGTGCCCTTGCCACCCAGTGCACGAGTCGCTGCAAGCCAGGCGTCGAGACCGGCGTTGCTGGTGTTGTCGGCGCGCAGATCAGCCTGGCGTTGTCTGCCGGCCAGCAGGGTGATGTCCTGGGTGATGCCGAAACGGTCCTGATACAGCCGACGGAATTTGTCTTCGTAGTGCGGCCGCGTCGCCATGATGTCGACCAGGCTGTAATAGGTGGCAGCCTTGACCTGAAGGGCATCGAGCACGGCGAAACTGGAGGCCGGCGGGAGCACGTACGGCAGGGCAACGCCCAGGTTCGGCGTGGTGCCGATTACCTGCTGGCTGAGCGTCAGCCGCACCTGGCCGTCGTCTTCGCGCAGGGGCTTGAGTTGCTGTGGGTTCTGCGCGAACAGGTTGGCGGTACCGTCGAGCCAGAACGCCACCTTGCCGCTGCCGCGCAGGCGCAGGCGCCATACCTGATCGACCGGGGCCACGGGCAGCTCGACTTTGTCGAACTGCCAATAGGCGGGGTAGGGTTTGAGCGACAGCGACAACTGTTTGCCGTCACCGATCCGCTGTGCCTGCAAACCGCCGACGCCGCCATGGTACTTGCCGGCCAGCACCGCGTGCTCGCCCGCCGCGACCTTGAAAAACAGTTCGTCGCCGTCCCGGGGCTCGGCACTGAAATGCACCTTGGCCGGAGCGAACAGCGCCACTGTGCGATCGTCGTGTTCAAGGGTATAGCGCCGGAAGCTGTAGCCCGGAACCTCCAGCCGGTAACTGGCGGCACTCGGTGCCAGGGGCCAGCTCTGGCTGCCGCGCACTTCACTGGCAGCGATCTTGCGCTCGCCCGCAAGTTTGCCCTGGCCGTCGAGCAGGTAGAGGCGCTCTTCATTGGCCTCGGCCTGCCACGCCGGCGCCCACACGACTTTCAGTATGTCCGGGCGATCGGCTTGCAGGTACAGGCTGCCGTCGCGGATGTCGGCCCAACGCATGGGCGCCGCCTGGACCTCCAGGCCCAGGCCAAGGCTCACCAGCAACAGCAGGCCTCTCATGCCGATTTCCGTTGCAGCATCTGCAGCATCGGCGCGACGTCGCTGGGCAGAATGATCAATGTTTGCCAGACCGGTACCTGGCTCAGCCGGCAATACATCACCAACAGGGCAACGGTCACCGCCAGATAGGCGATGGACGATGCGGCGGCGGCGCCGACGATGCCATAGAGCGGAATCAGCAGCAGATTCAGCGCCAGGTTGAGCAGGGCGCCGATGCCCATCAACAGCGAGATTGTGCCGGGACGGTTCTTGCCCAGCAGGTCCAGGCGCAGGATGCTCGCGTAGCACAGGCCGAGCAGGCCCGGCAGCAGCGCGAGCAAGGCCGGATAGGCCGGTTGATAGGCCGCGCCGAACAGTGTGACGATCAGCCATTGCCCGATCACAGCCATGCTCAGGCAGGCGCCGAGCATCACCGTGGCGGTCAGGCGCAGGGCCAGGGGCGTGACTTTTTCGATGCCTTCTTCCTGTTGCAGCAAGCGTTTCATCAGCGGCGTGGTCACCGCTTCCGGGACAATCAGCAGCAACTCGGCGGCGGCGCTGGCCATGGCGTAATGGCCCAGTGCGGTGGTGCCGAGCAAGGCGCCGATGAACAGGTAGTCGGAGCGCAGGATCACTTGCTGGAACAACAGATCGGGATGGCTGCGGGCGCTGTAGCGCAGCAGTTCCTTCTGGCTGCTGCGGTCCCATTGCAGGGTCAGCGGTTGATCGCGCTTGAGCCAGACCCAGCCGGCGATCACCACCAGGCTGATACCCGCCAGCCAGCTGATCAATGCCGCTTCCAGGGCGGCGGTTTTCCACATCCAGAACATCGCCAGAAACAGCAGCAGCGGGGTCAATGACTCGATCAGGCGCAGGGCGTTGAAGGCGACCACACCGCCCGAGGCATTGTGCAAGGTCAGCAAGCCACTCTTGAGCACGGTCAGCGGCACGGCCAGCAACAGCAGCCAGGCGAGCAGGCCCAGTTGCGTGGTGATCTCCAGTTCGGCACCGAACTCGCGCGTCAGCGCAACCACCAGCAATGTCAGCAAGCCCGCCAGTAGACAGCCGAACACCAATACCTGGCTCAACAGCAAACCCATCGGCCGTTGCTTGGCCGCCTGGAAACCCACCGCCGAATTCAGCCCGCCGCTGGTGGCGGCGCTGATCAGGTCGGGCAGGGTGCTGAGCAAGGCAAACAGCCCGCGTTCGCTGGGGCCGAGTATCCGTGCCAGCAGTACATTGCGCAGCAGGCGCAGGGCAATCATCGCCAATTTGGTGCCCATGCTCAGGGCCAGGTGTTTGAGGTAACGGTTGCGACTCATGGGCGGGCCCCACGGTAGAGGCGCCAGGACAACAGCTCAGGATTGCGTGCAGTGCGCTGGCTGACGCCGAAACGCGGCAGGTTCAGCGGTTCTTCGGTGCCCCGGTAGATTCCGGTTCCGGTACCCAGGGCAAACGGGTAGTCGTGATCGGCCACCTGCCGGCGCACCCGCGCATCGTTATCGCCATTGGGGTAGCAGTAGACTGGCAAGGGCCGATTGCACCCGTTGATCAACGCCTGGCGGCTGCGGCTCAATTCTTGCGCAAGACGTTGATCGTCGAGCCCGGTGAGGATCGCGTGGCTGGCACCGTGCGGACCGAAGCGCACCAGGCCGGACGCCTCCAGCGCACGCACCTGCTGCCAGTCCAGCGCCTGGGGCAAGGACTCCTGCGGGCACTCGTCGGTCAGGCGATTGAGGTCCAGGGGTGACAGGGTTTTGAGGTTCTGCAAAAAGTGCAGCAGGGCCAGGCTGCGGCGTTGCCTATCCGGATCATCGTACAGGCCCGGCAATGGCCGGCCCATCTTCTGCAGGCATTCGATCAGGTGCAGGCGCGCCTGTTCGCCATGGCTGCCCCAGAGGGTTTCGCCAACGCTTTCCCACCAGAACCGCTGGCGGCTGCCGATGAAATCGGTGGAGAGAAAAACGCTCGCCGGTACCTGGTGTTTGTACAGCAACGGGAAGGCGTGCAGTGCGTTGTCACGCCAGCCGTCGTCGAAAGTCAGCGTCACTTTCGGCCGTTGCGAGGCTAGCGCCGGCTGCAGGATGTCCATCAGCGGCACACAGTCGAAGTGTTTTTTCAGCCACACCAGCAGGTGCTCGAAAGCCTTGGGCCCGACGCACAGCTCATTGCGATGGGGCAGTTCGGCCGCGCTGTCGTCGGCCAGCACCCGGTGCAGCATCAGGATCACCCCGGCGCCGTGCAGTTGATTGCGCCCCACCGGGGAGTTGAGGTACAGCCAGCCGCTGGTGCGCTTGAGCAGTTGTTTAATCGCCATGGCTTGCGCCTCTCATCGATTTTGCTCGGGGTTCCATTGGGCATAGCGCTGGCCACGCAGGAATAGCCACAGACCGATACTCATCCCGGCGAGCGTCACCAGGACAAACGCGGCGAGGCGAAAGGGTTTGGGCAAACGGTGTTGCGAATCCAGCAGGCCGGCGATGGCCACCGTGTAACCGCACAGTTGCGCGATCAGGCTCAGGCGATAGAAGGCATGCTCGTCCCACAACCAAAAGTTGCTCAGCAGCAACGGCAGCAAGAGGACCGGCGCCAGACGCCGGATCAGCTTGTGGCTGATCAGGGCGATCGCATACAGGCCATGCTTGAACGGGTTCAGCAGTTCCCGGCGCTGGGCCAGGCTTTGCAGGCCGCCGACGGTGACCCGCTGGCGCCGACGGAACTGCTTGTCGGCTTCGTCGACGCCCTGATCGGTCACCCGGGCTTCGGGCACGTAGACAATGCGTTTGGACGCCGCCGGCGCGCAGGTGCTGATAAAGAAATCGTCGTTGACCTCCGCCGGGATGTTCTGGAACAACTCGCGGCGCAAGGCGAGCAGGGCGCCATCGGCGGAAACCATGCAGCCGGTGCGGTTTTCCACCTTGCGCAGCCAGCCTTCGTAGTGCCGATACAGGCTGTCGCCGATGCTCAGGCCTTTGCCGGTCACGGGGATCAGCATGTGCCCGGCGCAGGCGCCCACTTGCGGATCGACCAGGGGCGCGAGCAGGTGACCGAGGGTGTCGTTCGACCATTGGTTGTCGGCATCGGTGAACACCAGAGTCTCGCCGCTGCACAGGGTCACCGCTGCGTTGAGCGTGGTGGTCTTGCCCTGGCGTGGCAGGTCGAGCACGCTGATGCGCGGGTCGATGACTTTGCGGGCACAGGCCACGGTGTCGTCGGTCGAACCATCGCTGGCCAGAATCACCTGCAGCGAACGCGCCTGATAATCCTGGGCGAGCACGGTGCGCAACTTGGCTTCGATATGCCGTGCTTCGTTGTGCGCGGCAATCACGATGCTCACGTCCATCGGTTGTGCCGGGCCGTGACGTGGCGCCGGATACAGGGGCGCGAGCAAGGTCAGCAGCAGCGGATAGCCGAGGTAGGCATACACCGGTAACAGCAGGCACAACCAGAAAATGAGTTCAGCCACGGGCGGGCCTCCTGGCATTCCAATGACAAAGGCTGAGGATGAACGCGGCGCCGGCCAGGTGCAGACGCACCCAGTGCAGGCCCCAGAGTTGCAGGGTCAGGGACAGGTCACGGTGTTTGGCGCTCTGGCGCACACTCAAGACCAGTGCCGGCAGGGTGGTCACCAACACCATCAACAGCGCGTGATGAGGGAAGCCATCGAACAGGGCGGAGATCGCCAAAAAATCCAAAAGCCAGACCACCAGCGACAGCATCGGAAAGCGCAGCAGGCGCAGGCTCGCCCCATGGGTACGCAGCAATTGCAGATGGCTGCCCTGGCGCCACAGTTCCTTGCCCATCCACTCGCGCCAGCTGGCTTCGTAACCCCAGTGCAACGCCACACTCTGGTTGACCGCGAGCAGGCGCGCGCCGGCCTCGGCCAGGCGCATGGTCAGTTCCTTGTCTTCGCCGGTACGCAACTGTTCATTGAAGCCACCGACCTTTTCGAACCAGCGACGGCGCATCAGCAGGTTGGAGGTGGGCAACCATTGCACGACCTGCAGCGGCTGGGCGTCGGGGCGCGCTGTGCGGCGTTGCCAGGCATCGGCGAACCACGGGGCCTCGGTCGGGGTGTGCAAGTCCAGACCGATCACGTCGGCCTGGCCATCGGCCTCGAGCTCGATGAGTCGCACCAGCCAGTCCTCGGGCATTTCGATATCGGCATCGATGAACGCCAGCCATTCGCTGCGGGCAATGGCTGCGCCGCGATTGCGCAGGGCGCCAATCAGTAACCCGGGCATCACCAGTACCTCGGCGCCGAATTGGCGGGCGATCTGTGGGCCCTGATCGGTGGAGCCGTTGTCGACCACGATCAACTCGCACTTGAGGCCGGCAGCATCGGCGGCATGTTGCGCGGCAAACAGGGTCCGGCTGATGTGCCGCGCTTCGTTGTACATCGGAATGACGATACTGATGCTCTTCATGCCCTGGCCTCCATCAATGGTGCTTCTTCGGCTTTGGTGCGCAGCACGCTGGTCAGCGCGAGCATGATCCACAGGTACTTATGGTTCGGCGCACTGAGGAACATCAGGAACAAGGTCAACGACAGGAAACTCATGCCCAGGTGTGTCAGCACATTGGCCTGATCCCAATTGCGCCGCAGCATCCAGGCGCGTCGGGCCCGGGCCAGGTTGTACAAGCCCAGGCCCAACATTCCTACAAACATCAGGCCGGCGGGTATTCCCAGTTCACTGAAGATTTCCAGGTAAGTGTTGTGGGCGCGGCGGTACAGGTCCTCGGGCTTGCCGGTGTTGGAAAACGCCTTGGCGTAGCCGGTGGTTGCATAGTGCAGCGGGAAGGTGCCGGGGCCGGTGCCCAGCAGCGGGTTCTCGGCGATCATCGCGCTGCCGACCACAATGTAGGAAGAGCGACGTCCCAGGGAGGGGTCCTGACTCTTGGCGCCGGAACTGAGGATGCTCAGCGATTGAATGCGCGCCACGTATCCGGCCGGCATCGCATACAGCGCCAGTGGAATCACGATCGCCAGGCCCAGCATGGCGAAACCCAGGTGGCGCGGGCGGATGCGCGGCAAATAGGCGCGATAGTGCCATGCGCCGATCATCAGGCTCAGGAACAGTACCACCAGGCCGGAACGGGAATCGGTCTTGGTCATGCCGCCCAGCAGCAGGAGCGTGCAGCCACCCCAGAAAATCCGCTGCAACAGGTTTGGGCTGCGGATCACCAGCAGCAGGGCCAAAGGCACGGCGAAGGCAATCAACAGGGCGAAGTTGTTCGGGTCCTTGAGCAAGCCCGAAGCTCGCCCCGCTTCCTGATATTTGGCCGAGAATATCGCCATGGCACAGGTCACGGCGATGCTGACGACCACCAGCCGCGAGAACAGGGCCAGATTCATCTCGCGCCCGATCAGCAGGGTGATGACAAACAGAATCACGCCCACGCTCAGTTCGCGCAGATGGCCAAGGGAGATGCCCATGTTGTCGGTGTTGAGCAAGCTCAGCAGGTACAGGGTCATGAAGCCGACCAGGTAGCGCCAGATGTTGCTGCGCAGACGCTCGGAGGGTATCTGGTGCATCGCCAGTTGCAGCATCAGGATCAGCACCAGCGATGCGCCGAGGAACTTGGAACCGGAAAAGGCGTTGTCCTTGAACAGGCCTTCAAAGGGCAGGATGGCGGCAATGCCCAACAGGCCCCAGGTCGGCTTGCGGTAAAGCAGCGCAACGCCCACCAGGCCCAGCACCGCTCCTGGCGCCAGAAAGGGATAAGGGCTGGCCAGCAAAGCGAGGCAGACCAGACCGAGCAAACTGACGATCGAGAGCGGAAAAATCACGCGCGTGCCTCCCGTGCAGTACGGATATAAAGCTGCGACCAGCGTTCGGCCAGGGCCTTGAGGTCGTAACGGTCCAGTTGGGTGCGCCTGGCGTTGTCGCTCAGTTGCCGGGCCAGGGCCGGCTCAGCCAGCAGCGTGTCGATCTGGCGGGCGAGGGCGACGCTGTCGGTGGGCGTCGCCAGCAAGCCGTTGTGCCGATCCTGCAGCACGTCGGGAATGCCACCGACCCCGAACGCCACCACCGGCACGCCGGCCTGCATCGCTTCGAGCAGAATCATCGGCGTGCCTTCGGTGCGCGAGCTGATCACCAGCGCATCCAGTTGCCGCCACCACTGGCGCATCTCGGTCTGGTAGCCCGGCAACGTAATGCGTTCGCGCAACCCGGCGGCTTCGATCCGCGCCTGCAGGCTTTGCCGCTCCGGGCCATCGCCGAGCATCACGGCGTCCAGTTGCGGGTACTGCTGACACAACGGGATCAATGCATCGAGAAACAGGTCCGGACCTTTTTCACTGCTCAATCGTCCGACGTACCCGGCCAGCCAGCGCTGGCGTACGCCGACCGCTGGCGGCGGCTCGTTGGCGGCCGGCAGGCCGTTGGGAATGACCTGCAGTTTTTCCGTGCGCACATTGGCCTGGCGGTGCAGCACGGCGATGCTCTCGGCGACGCAGACCACGCGGTCCACCGATGCGGTGCGACACAGTTGCAGGCTCAGCCAGGTGTAGAACTTCTGCTTGCGACTGCGCGGGGTGAAGCCGTGTTGGGTAATCACCAGCGGCAGGCGCAACAGCGTGGCGCCGACCCAGCCGAACAACAGCCCTTTGAAATTGTGCGTATTGATCAGCGGCCGCTGGTCTCGCCGCTGGCGCAAATACCCCAGCAACTGACCCAAACCCGCGCAGCCCTGACAATCGACGCCGGCCTGGCGAAAGCGCGCGACGAGTTCCGGCGGCGCATCGAGAAACAGCACCTGGTGCTGTCCCGGCGTTGCCAGGCAATGGTCCAGCAGCATCCGCTCGGCCCCATAGAAGCCGCCGCTGCTGAGCAAGTGAATGATCGGCAGGGCGCGAGGGGTACCGAGCGGCACGTTCAATTGCGCACCCAATGCAGCAGGCCCGGAACGCTCCAGTTCTTGTGCGGATTGCTTGGCAGGGTGTTCTGCTCGTTGATCACCAATAGCACCGGCAGGCCCAGTTCATGGGTGATTTGCGCTGGATGCTTGAAGCGGTGATCGAAGAACTCACGCACGTAGACCAGGGCAATCGCCAACAGCAAGCCGGTGAACAGGCCGAACGGGATAATCAGCATCGGCTTGGGGAACGCCGCTTCAGTCGGTTCAAACGGTGGGCTGAGGACCCGTGCGTTAGACAGGTCGTTGTCCAGTGCCCGTGCGGTGCTGCTTTCGGCAAAACGCTGGGCGTAGGTGGAGAACGCCGCGTGCAGGGCGTCGATCTCGGTGTCCATCTGTCGCAGCTTGCTCTGGGTTTCCTGCAACTGGTGGATGCGGTTCTTGAACTCGGCGATGCGTGCGGTTTTCTGGTCGATCACCGAGCTGACAACCGCCAGGTCGTTGGTGCGTTCCTGAATCCGGTTGCTCACCACTTTGAGGAACTGGGCGCGGGTGCGGGTGATTTGCTCACGCGCCAGCAACATCGGTTCACTGCTGGGCTGGAAGATCGCCAGGTCGCTCATGTAGCGGCTGACCAGGGTCGTCAGTTGCTCGCCCAGTTGCTTCACCTCACGGTCTTCGAAGGCCACGTTATCCACGGTGGTGGTGAAGGTATAGGGGAAGGTGTAGTCGTTGAATCTGGCATTGCTGGCAGCGGCCAGGTTGGTCTTGAGGTAGTCGAGCCAGCGTTGGCTCTGCAGCAGGCGATCCTGATACAGGTTCAGCGCTTGTTCCTCGGTGTTGATGGCGTTGAGGCGGAAGGTGATTTCTTCCCGGGGATCGGACGAGCCAATGCTTTCGAGCATCGTCAGACGATTGTTTTCCAGGCCATCGAGGCGCGTCTGGTACTGCGTTTTCTTGGTTTCGTAGAAGCTCTGCGGCAGGTCGATGGACTGCAGTTCCTGACGACTGACCAGGTAGTTCTGCAGCAGCGCCGCGACAAACCGGGTGCCTTGGGCCGGGTCGGGGAAACTGTAGATGATGGAAATCACGTTGGAGCCAGGCAAGGTCTCGATCTTCAGATCGTCGGACGCTTCCTGGGTCAGGGCATCGAGCAGGGTGTCACGTACCGGATCGGTTTCCAGGCCGAGCATATTGCGCACCGGATTGACCAGGTGTTCGCGAATCGGGTGGGTCACAAAACGCTGGATCGGCTCAAGTACCAGCTTGTTGAGCACGCTGACAGGGGGATCGTACTCCCCCTTGTCGCGCAACTGGCTGATGGTCTGCCGGATCAAGGCTGGCGAGCGCAGGATATTGCTCTCGGTTTCCATGTCCGCCAACGAAGGTGGAATGAAGGACGCATTCTCCTGATTGAGCGAGGTAGTGGCATCGCCCTGGGAGAGTTTCTTGGATTGCACAATCACTTGGGCGGTGATGTCGAAGGTCTGCTTGAGCAACAGCGGCAAGACCAGGGCGATCACTGCAAAGACCAGGAAGACTCGTTTCACCAACTGCTTGTTGGCGAAGAAGATCCTGAAGAACTCGTGCAGGTAGTTTTCCTTTGGATTCATAACGGTCACCTGTGAGTTAGTCATCACTGTCTTTGTTGTCGACGCGGTAGCTGAAGCTCATGCCCACGCCCTGGAACAACACCACGTCTGCCAGTTGCCGTGCGAGCTCACCGGCGCTGGCCAATTTGGTCTTGGGCACATAGAGCATGTCGTCGGCTTGCAGGTAGGCGATCTGGGTGGCGTCGCCAGACAAGGCTTTTCCCACGTCGTAACGGTGCGCGACCACCTGATTTCCGTTGCGCCGCATGATCATCACCGAGTCCAGGCGTGCCTTGATGTTGGAGCCACGTGCCATGGTCAGGGCTTCGAGGACCGACACCGGACGGCGGATGGGGTAGGACCCCGGCTGCCCGACTTCACCCAGTACATAGATTTCGTTTCCGGCGGTGGACTTGAGCAGCACGTCCACGGTCATCCGCCCGGGCAGTTGGGCGTAGCGTTTGTTGAGGAAGTCTTCGAGCTGATTGACGGTCATGCCTTGCAGCGGCACCGAACCGATTTCCGGAAAGCTGGCGTAGCCGTCGGTGCCCACGGTGATCTCACGGCTCATGCCGGTGCCGGGGTGGTTGAGTACGGACCTGAGGTTCTGCTCATTGGTCAGCGGGGTGGTGACGACCACCGACAGCTGATTGCGGTTGGGCTGGAACAACTGTTTGCGCTCGTACGCGCGCTGGATCTCCTGACGGGCTTCATCACGGGTCAGCCCTTCGATTTTCACCGAGGTGTTGGCACCGGGCAGTTCGATGGTGCCGTCAGGCATCACCAGTTGGGTGCCGTTGAGCTGGCTGGCGGCAGTGAAGTTCAGCGCGACGGTGTCGCCGGACTGCACGCGATAGGCATTCGAGCCACTGGTGCTGATGTGGAAGATCACGTCCAGCACATCCTGAGGGCGCAGGGTTTGCTCGACCTTGGGTACATCGGTGGCCTGGGCATTGGCCGGTGCGGCAGTGAGAATCTGCACCGGCATGCTTTGCGCGTTATCGGAGGTGCTGGAGCAACCTGCAAGCGGCAGCAACAGCAGGACAAGCATTCTGGCGTTCATGGCGTCATCCTTTTCTGATTGCTTACAGGTTTTTGTACAGCCACTTGGGCATGTAGTACTTGCGTCGGTTGAACACGCTGCCGACCAGTTTCGCCCCGGCCTGGCTCAGGCGCTGGACCGCCGCCTGGGCGACTTCCCAGCGGGTGTCTTCAGAACGCACGACCATCACCACGCCATCGACCTGTGTACTGATGACCAGGGTATCGGCGGCCGAATACACCGCGTCGCCGTCGATCACCACGAAGCGGTACTGACTGCCAAGCTGATTGAACAGCGGGCTCAGGCGCTCCGGCGTCAGGTGTTCGGTGCTGCGCGAGTAACGACCAAACGGCAGGATGTGGAAGGGCAGGCTGGACACGTTGACCACGCAGTCCTGCAATAGCGGTGGGCTCTGATCATTGAACAGCAGGTCGCGAAACCCCAGCTCCCTGGTCAGCCCCAACTGTTGTGTGAGGTTGGTCGCCGACTGGCTCGCGTCTACCAGCAACACCAGGCCGCCGCTCATTTGCGCCAGCTGGCTGGCCAGCGCCAGGGCGCTGGTGGTGGTACCCGTGCCGGGGTTGGCGGCGGTCAGAAAGAGGATCCGCAGATCTTGATCGAGTACGGCCGAAGTCAGGTTGGACTCGCTCGGGTTGGCAATGCTGAGACTTTTGGCAATTGAACCGTCCATTTAACTGGCTCCGTGTCCGCTGAACACTTTGAAGGGGGTTTTCAAAAGAATCTTCAGATCAAGCAGCAGGCTCTGCTCGGCGATGTAGCTGAGGTCCAGCTCAACGCGCTGGTCGAAGTCGATGTTGCTGCGCCCGGAGATTTGCCACAGGCCGGTCATGCCGGGGTAAATGCTCAGGCGAGCGAGATGACTGTCCTTGTAGCGGTAGGCGTTGAACGACGTCGGCCTGGGGCCTACCAGGCGCATGTCGCCGGTGACCACGTTGAACAGGTTGGGCAGTTCGTCGAGACTGGTACGGCGCATGAACCCGCCGATGCGGGTGATGCGCGGGTCCTTGTCGATCTTGAAATCGATGGCGTCGGCCCCGTGTTTGTTCAAGTGCCGCAGGGACTCCTTGAGCTCCTCGGCATTGGCCACCATGGTGCGGAACTTGTACATGCCGAACATGCGGCCGCGGTAACCGGTGCGTTTTTGCACGAACATTACCGGGCCCGGGCTGGTGAATTTGACGACCAGTGCCAGCCCGAGCAATACGGGCGAAATGATCAACAGGATCGACAGCGCACCGAGGCAGGCGAGCACGCGATTGGTGCGCGACAAGGTCCATGGGCGGCCACCGTCTCGACCGGTAACCCAGCCACGGCCCTGCATATGAATGGCGGCATCGATGCGCATGCGCTGCTCGGGATCCAGGCGCTTGTCGGGGCGCAGTTGATTTAGCGGCACACTTTTCTCATGTCCAGTCATAGGGTCCTCCGCAGTCTTCGCCGCGAGCAGCATGGTCGATGGGTAGTTATCAGTAGTAAGTGCGAAACCAGGCGATGAACCGCCCGAGTCCCTCATCCAGCTCGATTTGCGGCTGGAAACCGGTCGCTCGTGCCAGGTCGCTGGCATCGGCGCAGGTGTTGAGTACGTCGCCGGGTTGCATGGGCAGCAACTCGACCTGGGCTTTTTGCCCCAAGTGTTTCTCCATTAGCGCCAGGTAATCCTTCAGTTCCACCGGATGCTGGCCGCCGATGTTGTAGATCCGCCAGGGCGCCATGCTGGTGGCCGGGTCCGGTAGCTCGCGGTCCCATTGCGCATTGGCCTGTGGCGCACGGTCGATCAAGCGGGCGATGCTCTCGATGATGTCGTCGATATAGGTGAAGTCGCGCTGGTGCTCGCCGTAGTTGAACAGCTTCAGTGGCTGGCCTTCGGCAATCGCCCGGGCGAACTGGATCGGCGACATGTCGGGGCGGCCCCACGGACCGTACACGGTGAAAAAACGCAGGCCGGTACAAGGAATGCCGAACAGGTGGCTGTAGCTGTGGGCCATCAGTTCGTTGGATTTCTTGGTTGCGGCGTACAGCGACAGCGGGTGATCGACGTTGTCCTGCACCGAGTACGGGGTGTGCTGGTTGGCGCCGTACACCGAACTGGACGAGGCGTAGATCAAATGCCTGACCGGGTGCTTGCGGCAGCTTTCGAGGATGTTGAGGAACCCGCTCAGGTTGCTGTCGACGTAGGCTCGCGGGTTTTCCAGGGAGTAACGCACCCCCGCCTGGGCGCCCAGGTGAATGACCACCTCGGGTAGCTCCTGGGCAAACAGAGTCTCTATGGCCGTGGCATCGGCCAGGTCAATCGTCGAGAGCTGGAAAGGGCCGGCCTGCTCCTGCACCCAGCGCACGCGATCGTGCTTGAGTTGCGGGTCGTAGTAGTCGTTGAAGTTGTCGAGACCGAACACCTGGTGCCCGTCGCGCAACAACCGCAATACGCAATGGGCACCAATGAAGCCGGCCGCTCCGGTGACGAGGATCTTCATGGGCGTACGGCCTCGGGGACGATGTGGCGCAAGCCAATGCCGCTGTAATGCAGGCCTGCCGCCGCGACTTGTTCCGGGTTGTACAGGTTGCGTCCGTCGACGATCACTCGTGAGCGCAGTTTGCCCGCCAGCAGATCGAAGTCGACGACGCGAAAGTTTTTCCATTCGGTGCAGATCACCAGGGCGTCGGCGTCTTCCAGGGTGTCGTCGCGGGTGGCGCACAGGTGCAGGTCATTGCGATAGCCGTAGAGGCGTCGGCATTCGGACATGGCTTCCGGGTCGTAGGCCTGCACGCTCGCACCTTCGGCCCACAGTGCTTCCATCAGATAGCGGCTGGGTGCTTCGCGCATGTCATCGGTGTTGGGTTTGAAGGCCAGCCCCCAGACCGCAATGGACTTGCCGGCGAGCCCCTCGGGAAATTTCGCCCGCAGTTTGCTGAACAGGATATGCCGCTGACTGTCGTTGACGTCCGTGACACTGCGCAGCAATTTGAGCGGCATGCCATTGTTTTCTGCGGTATGCAGCAGGGCGCGCAGATCCTTGGGGAAACACGAACCACCGAAGCCGCAACCCGGGTAGATGAAGTGATAACCGATGCGCGGGTCCGACCCGATGCCTTTGCGCACCGATTCGATGTCCGCCCCGAGCAGTTCGGTGAGGTTGGCCAGTTCGTTCATGAAGCTGATGCGCGTGGCCAGCATCGCGTTCGCTGCGTACTTGGTCAGCTCGGCGCTGCGGTTGTCCATGAACATCAGTTTTTCATGGTTACGGCAGAACGGCGCGTAGAGCTCGGCCATCTGGCTGCGGGCCTCATCGTCAGCCGTGCCGATGATGATGCGGTCCGGGCGCATGCAATCGGCCAGGGCGCTGCCTTCCTTGAGAAACTCCGGGTTGGAGACCACCCGTACTTTCAACCCGCTCTTGCCCCGGCGCTGCAACTCCTGAAGGGCGGTGGCACTGACCTGGTCGGCGGTGCCGACCGGCACGGTGGACTTGATGATCAGGGTGCGGTCGGCCTCCATGTAGTCGGCAATCTGCCTGGCCACGTTGAGCACATGGCTGAGGTCGGCTGAACCGTCTTCATCGGCGGGCGTCCCGACGGCAATGAAAATCAGCTCGGCGTGCTCCACCGCATCACTGGCCTGGGTGGTGAAGAACAACCGGCCGGCCTTGATGTTTTCCTCCAGCGTGCTGGACAGCCCCGGCTCACTGATCGGCGGTACGGCTTGTTGCAGTTGCTTGATCTTGTTCGGATCAATGTCGACACATAGCACCCGATGTCCGACATCGGCCAGTGCCGCTGCTTGTATCAGGCCGACGTAGCCCGTACCAAAAACGCTCACGTCCATTTTGGCGTGCCTCACAAGACGGTGAAGAAGAGAGAGGAAACATGTGTGCCAAAAGGGGTATAGACCAGCCTCGGGAAAGTGCGTCAGCAAAATGGCATGTTAAATCGGTAAGACATTCCCCCAGGTTTGGGGCTATGTGCCACTAAACGCCTGCTGGTCTTGGGTTTGCCATGATTTTGCTGGCTTGTGAGACCTTTGAATTAATCGATGGACGGTCGTAAGCGAGGATATTCAAGGGTTGTAGCTGGTCGAGTGTGTCAGATTTGAGTCACCGTTTTTTTGGCGCCTTACTAAATAGTTCGGTTGTTGTTGTTCCTGGGTGGCGTAATGCTACTGCCAAAAACGGGCCGACAAATTATTGGCGGTTAAGGTTTTTGGTCATTGCAAAGACAATGATCAGGCCATTGAAGCTGGGCGAAAAATCTGTCGGCCTCTGGCCGCGAGAGTGGGTGGAGGCAGGCACAAAGTGCGCCTCGATCTGATTGCGTTGAGGTCGAGATGGCGCCCACCGAGAGCGCCAGTCGACTCAATTGACGCTGGCATCTGCTGGGCGCACGTCGGCGGTACGCGCCGCCTTCACCGGGTCGTGCAGCAGGGTGAAACCCCGGCTGAGCAAGGTGTCGCCAATGAAGCGCGCCCCCACTTCATTCAAATGCGAATCATCGAGGTACAACAACTTGCCCTGGATGATCGGGCTGCATACGCCTGCCGGGCATATCACCTGATTGGGATCGATAAATCGTACCTGCGGGAACTTCGCCTGCACGTCCGCCCAATAGGGCGCCAAGGCACTCTGGGGCACCGCGCAACTGCGTTTGGAGTTGAACATCAGGCGACGGATCGGGCAGCTCGCGGCCTTTTCAATGTGCTGGTTGCTCAGAATGACAATCACCTGGCCGCTGTTCTCGACCACGCGCTTGATACTGGCTTCGACCAGGTCGCGGGCCTTGGAATCCTTGGGCCAGATCGCTGCCAGCACCACATAGCGGTAATGGTTCTGCTCGATCAGGCTGAACACCCGTTCATTGCGTTTCGCACAATGGGCGGCATACACCGGGGGCATGTCGGCGGTATAGCCGATGATGGGCGGGCACGAATCCATGGTGTAATCCATGAGCGCGATGTCGTTCGGTCTGGCCAGGATATCGACCATGCCGGTGAAGTGATTGGCGAACGAGTCACCGATCATGATGCCGTCCACCTTGTCCTTTTTCGCGCCCAGGCGGCAGTTGTCGTTGGGGGCTGTGTTGTACAGCGCATTGGGGACGTGACAGCCGCTGCGAATCTCGCTGGGCTTGCTCAGGGTCATGGCCTCAAGCGCCGAAACCCCCGGACCGAAGCGTTGTGGAAAACCGTTGAACTGCAGACTCAGCGCCGCCACTGCGGCCAGCCCCAGGGCCGGCAGGGCAAAGCGGCGGGTGAACACCCGGGAAAACTGCCATGTCGCCCCGTTGCGCCGAAAAGGCACCTCGACAAATCGCCAGGACAGCCACGAGAGCAGGATCGAGGCGGCGATCAGCAGCGTCGCCACTGGCAGGTCGATGGCGATGCCCAGGTAGTTCAGGTAGGCAATCAAGGGCCAGTGCCACAGGTACAACGAATAGGAAATCAGGCCGATGAACACCATCGGCCGGCTGGTGAGCAGGCGTGAATGCCGGTCACCGCTACCCGCGAGAATCAGCAAGGCAGCGCCCAGGCAGGGAATCAGGGCGTTGAACCCGGGGAAGGTGGAATTGGCGTTCAGGGCAAACAGCGAGAAGCCGATCAACAGGTAACCCGCCAGGGCAAGACCATGGGCCGCCAGTTTGCCGATGACTCGCGGCTGGTGCAGATAGATCCCAAGCAATCCACCCAGCATCAGTTCGAAAAAGCGCGTGGGCAGCAGGTAGTAGGCGGCCGTCGCGAAGACCCCGGTGGCATATTCGGAAACGCCCACCGCAGCCACCACGCCAATGGCCAGCACCGGCAGCACGTAGCGCGGCGCCAGGCGATAAAGCAAGACGATGAACAGCGGCCAGATCACATAGAACTGCTCTTCAATACCCAGCGACCAGGTATGCAGCAGCGGCGCTTCACTGGCATCGGCGGCGAAGTAGTTACCGTACTTGACCCAGATGTACACGTTGGAAACACCCAACAGCGAGAGCAGGGCGCTGACATTGAGCCGGACCAGGTCCACCGGAGACAGGATGAAGGCGCCCAGGATTACTGTCGCCAACAACACTGTGACCAGCGCCGGAACGATGCGGTTGATGCGGCGCTGGTAAAAGCCCTTCAGCGAGAAGGCATTGCGTTTGACTTCGGAAAACACCTGGGAGGTGATCAGGAACCCGGAGATCACAAAGAAGATATCGACGCCAACGAAGCCGCCGGGTAACAAGCTGCTGCCCAGGTGATGCAAGAACACCGCAATCACCGCTACAGCCCGCAGCCCGTCGATGTCGGAGCGGTATTTGCCTTGAGTCATGCGCCTGACCATCCTTCTCAGTGGAACTATCCATCGACGTCCGCCCCCGTGACATTCACTGTCTGGATCCAGGACACTTCACCACTGGTCATTTGTAGCTGGAAAATGGCAGTACGCAAAATCAGCGGCCATGAATCGGCGCGCTTAATTTCCCGGCCACCTCAGGCACCGCCATCGTGAGCAGGCTCGCTCAAGGGATCTGTGGCGCGCACAGGCTTGGCATTCACCGAAGATCAAACTGTGGGAGCGGGCTTGCTCGCGATGAGGCCGGCACATTCGACATCACTGCTGACTGACAGGCCGCCATCGCAGGCAAGCCAGCTCCCACAGGGGATAGGGTGCCCAACGGTCAGCACCGCATCGTTCATCGCCAGGGCCGCCGTCGTCAGGGGCTGGCAAAAGCGTCACCGGACAAAAACCATTCAGGGCCGCTATCCTTGGCCCAGGCTTATTGAACGGGTCATCCCATGCTAGAAGTCCGCGGCGTTTTCAAAAGCTACGCCACAGCCCAAGGGCCGTTGCCGGTGCTGCAAGGCGTCGACCTGACGCTCAGGCCCGGCAGCAGCCTGGCGCTGATGGGCGAGTCGGGCAGCGGCAAAAGCACCTTGCTTCACCTGATCGCCGGGCTCGACCAGGTCGACTCCGGCAGCATTCGCAGTGGCGAATACCGGCTGGAACAGATGAATGAAGGGCAACTGGCGAACTGGCGGCGCAGCCAGATCGGCCTGGTGTTCCAGCAATTCAACCTGATCGGCAGCTTGCGCGTCGAAGACAATCTGGCAATTCAGGCGCGTCTGGCGGGGCGCCACAACCCACGCTGGCAAGCGCATCTGGTACACCGCCTGGGTCTGGGCGACTTGCTGCAGCGTTACCCGGAACAACTCTCAGGCGGTCAACAGCAACGGGTAGCGCTGGGCCGCGCCCTGGCCTCGCAACCTGAACTGTTGCTGGCCGACGAACCCACCGGCAGCCTTGATGAAGCCACCAGTGCCGAGGTGTTGACGTTGCTGCTGGAGCTGCTCGACGACAGTCCCACGACCCTGCTGATGGTCACCCACAGTCCCGCTGTAGCGGCGCGCCTGGCGGAAAAGGTGGTGCTGCACGGTGGTCGCCTGGCCGCTGTGGCTGAACACTGATATGCGCATCTTCGGCGTTACCCTGCAGGCGCTGCTCAGTCATTGGCGGCGGCATCCGGTGCAGTTTTTCAGCGTGCTGACCGGTTTGTGGCTGGCGACCAGTCTGCTGGCGGGTGTGCAGGCGCTCAACAGCCAGGCGCGCGACAGCTATGCCCGGGCCAGCCAGTTGATCGGCGGTGAACCCCAGGCCAGCCTCAGCGCGCCGGGGGGCGGGACCTTTTCCCAGCAACTGTTCGTCGATCTGCGCCGCGCAGGGTGGCCGGTGTCACCACTGCTGCAAGGCCGGGTCACGCTCAAGGGCCATGAGGAGCAGCGTTTGCAGCTGATGGGCATCGAGCCGGTGTCGCTGCCGAGCGGGGCGGCGGTGGCAGGACAGGCTCTGGCCATCGAGCAAGTCGTTGGTTTCTTCAGTGCGCCGGGGCGCACCTGGATTGCGCCGCAGACCCTGCAGGCGTTGGCCATGCATGAGGGCGAGCGCCCGGTCGCTGCCAATGGCCAGGCATTGCCCCCCCTGCAGGTCCAAGCTGAAATGGCCCCCGGCCTGTTGCTGATGGACATTGGTTTCGCCCAACAGGTGCTGGAGTGGCCGGGCCAGCTGTCGCGTCTGCTGCTGCCAAAGGACTTCAACGCGCCACTGCCCGAACCGTTCAAAGGCCAACTGCAGTTCAGGTCCGGCGGCGAAGAAAACAATCTGGCGCGCCTGACCGAAAGCTTCCACCTCAACCTCGATGCCCTGGGGGTGCTGTCGTTCGTGGTCGGGCTGTTCATCGTGCATGCCGCGATCGGCCTGGCGCTGGAGCAACGCCGGGGCCTGCTGCTGACCTTGCGCGCCTGCGGCGTCAGCGCGCGGATGTTGATCACCTGCCTCGCTGTCGAACTCGGCGCCCTGGCCTTGATCGGCGGTGTGGCTGGGGTCGTCAGCGGCTACCTGCTGGCCGGTATGCTGTTGCCGGACGTCGCTGCCAGTTTGCGTGGGTTGTACGGCGCCGAAGTGGCGGGGCAGTTGAACCTGAGCCCCTTGTGGTGGTTAAGCGGCATCGGTCTGAGCCTGTTGGGTGCCTTGCTGGCCGGGGCGGGCAGTCTGCTGCGCGCCGCGCGTTTGCCCTTGTTGGCCCTGGCCGCCCCGCAAGCGTGGCATCAGGCTCATGCGCGATGGTTGCGACGCCAGGCCTGGGCGGCGTGCCTGGCCGGAGTGATCGCGGTGCTGGCACTGTTTTTTGGCGACAGCCTGGTCAGCGGCTTCGTGTTGATGGCTGCACTGTTGATCGGGGCCGCGCTGGCATTGCCGGTGCTGCTCAGTAGCGTGCTCAACCTTGGGTTGCAGCGCAGTCGCTCGGTGCTCGGGCAATGGTTTCTCGCCGATTGCCGTCAGCAATTGCCAAGCCTGAGCCTGGCCTTGATGGCGCTGCTGCTGGCATTGGCGGCGAACATCGGCGCCGGCAGCATGACCGGCGGTTTTCGCCAGACCTTCAGCGACTGGCTCGAACAGCGGCTGACCGCCGAGCTGTACCTCAACCCTCAGGACCCGGCACAGGCCCGGGAGCTGCACAGCTGGCTCATACAGCAGCCGCATCTGACCGCGGTGCTGCCCAACTGGCAGGTGTCGATCCAGTTGCAGGGTTGGCCTGCAGAGGTGTTCGGCGTGATCGACCACCCGACCTATCGCCAGCACTGGCCGCTATTGGAGACCCTCGACGAGCGGCCTTGGGATCATCTGGCCGGCGACGATACGCTGATGCTCAGTGAACAACTGGCGCGGCGGCTGCGCCTGCATCTGGGCGACCACTTGACGCTGCCGACGCCAAACGGATCCTGGTCACCACGGATCGTCGGCATCTACGCCGATTACGGCAATCCCGGGGGGCACATCCTGGTCAATGCCAACCACCTGCTGCGCCACTGGCCGCAGCTTGCTCCCAAGCGTTTCAACCTGCGTATCGAGCCGGCGGCGATCCCGGTGTTCGTCACCGCGCTGCAGGCGCGCTTCAACCTGGACGACAGCCGCATTGTCGATCAGGCGCGGCTCAAGGACTGGTCCAGCCAGGTTTTCGAGCGCACCTTCGCCGCTACCGCTGCACTCAACAGTCTGACCCTGTGCGTGGCCGGGGTAGCATTGTTCATCAGTCTGCTGACCCAAAGCCAGAGCCGTCTCGGGCAACTGGCGCCACTTTGGGCGCTGGGCGTGACGCGTCGGCAACTGATGCTGCTCAATCTGGGGCAAACCTGGTTGCTGGCGCTGCTGACCCTGGTCCTGGCATTGCCGTTGGGCATCGTCCTGGCCTGGTGCCTGGATACGGTGATCAACGTGCAGGCTTTTGGCTGGCGCCTGCCGTTGCGGGTGTACCCGGTGCAATTGTTGCAGTTGATGGGGCTGGCGATAATGGCGACGCTGCTGGCTTCGGCGTGGCCGCTGTACAGCTTGTACCGCACGCAACCGGCGGACTTGCTGAGGACCTTTGCCCATGAGGATTAGAATTGGCCTGCTGCTGTTGGCAATGCTGGCCAGCGGTTGCGATCAAGTGCAGCCGCCGGAAAAAGGCTTCGCCGGGCTGGGCGACCAGGCCGCCACATTCAATCCGGTAGTGCCCGGTCGAGTGTTCAGCTTTCCGGCGGACCATGGCGCGCATGAAGGTTTTCGCATCGAGTGGTGGTACGTCACCGCCAACCTGAAGGACGATCAGGGCCGTGAGTTCGGTGCGCAATGGACGCTGTTTCGCAGCGCCCTGAGCGCCGCTCCACAAACCTGCGGCTGGAGTAATCAGACCATTTGGTTCGGCCACGCGGCGGTGACCTCGGCTACGGTGCATCACGCCGCGCAACGCTACGCCCGTGGTGGCGTGGGCCAGGCCGGGGTCAGCCTGCATCCGTTGATCGCGTGGATCGACGACTGGAGTTTGAGCAGTCAGGCGTCTGCCGACAATCCCTTGGCCGATGTGCGACTCAGCGCCCGTGACAAGGGGTTCAGCTACGAACTGCGGCTGACCTCGACGCTCCCTCTGGTGCTGCAGGGGGTCAAGGGATTCAGCCAGAAATCCGAACAGGGCCAGGCCTCGTACTATTACAGCCAGCCGTTCTTCCAGGCCAGCGGCACCCTGGAGATCGACGGCAAAACCTTCCAGGTCAACGGCCCGGCCTGGCTCGACCGCGAATGGAGCAGCCAACCGCTGACGGCCAACCAGACTGGCTGGGACTGGTTTTCCCTGCACCTGGCCGGCGGCGAACAGCTGATGCTCTATCGCATGCGGCAAAAGGACGGTGAGCCATACATCACCGGCACCTGGATCGACGCCCAGGGCCAGACACAGCTATTGAGCGCCCGCGACATCCATCTCACGCCGCAAGAAACCGCCACGGTGGCCGGACGCAAGATGCCCATTCGCTGGTCGATCAGCATTCCCGAAAAACACGTCGATATCACCCTTACCGCGCTCAATCCGAATGCCTGGATGGATTTGCGCATTGCGTATTGGGAGGGGCCGGTGCGGCTCAGTGGCAGTCATGCAGGGCAGGGGTACCTGGAAATGACGGGGCACTGATTTTCCCCGGAACTCCCCATTGCGCACAATCTCTACCCTATTGAACCCCACGGGAGCCCATTTCATGAGCGACGACCTCAAGCCACCCGACCTCGCCTCGTGGCAGCGCCTGTTCGACGACAGGGCCTACTGGCAACAATCCCCCGATGCGCACTTCAGCGAACTGCAACGGCTGGCCGATGATTTGCTGGGGCAGGGCGCCATCGACCTCGAACAGTGGCAGGCCCTTAAGGACAAGGCCGAGCAGTCCCACAAAGATTCGCCCGCCATCAATGTCACCGAGCAAGTGAATGACCCTCAAGCCTGAGGAGATACCTCGGGCCTTGGTCAAATCCCACACGGTAACGGTACGCTGCGATCCACTAACCTGACCTGAAGCAAGGAAAACGCTGAAAACACCCCTGTGGCGACTCCCTCGCGCAAGAAACAGCGAAAACTCCCGAAACACCGTCTATGCTCATCCCACACGCCGCGTTGAACCTAGGTACAGCGCGGTTTGTTGCCATTTACCACAGGGAAAGTTCACCTTATGAAACGTCACGCACTGACCAAAGCCATCGCTCTCGCTACCTTGCTGTCTGCCACCAGCTTCGCTGCGGTTGCTGAAAATATTCCGCTGTCTTCCGTAGTGGTAGCTGAAAAGGTCACTACCACAGTCGTTTCGGTTGATGCCGCCAAGCATCATGTGGTGCTTAAGGGACCGGACGGTAATGAGTTCCCCGTGCAGTTGACCGACAAGGCGAAAAACCTCGACAAACTGAAAGCCGGCGACAAAGTCGACATCGAGGTCGCCAGCGCCGTCGTAGCCGACTTTGACACCGATGTCGACAAAGGCCTGCCGGGTACCGTTGAAAAAACCGGAGAAGTTCGCGCCGCACCAGGCAGCGACAGTCCAGGCGGCGAAGCTTACCGCCAGGTGCAAGTACAGCTGAAAATCACCGCGATTGACGTGAAGAAAAACCAGGTGACTTTTGAAAACCCGGCTGGCGAGACCAAGACCGTTGATGTCAAAAAGCCAGAGGTTCAGGCGAAACTGAAAGATTTGAAAGTCGGGCAAACCGTCCTGGTGACCTACACCGACATTCTGAAAGTGACCACCTCGCACTAAGCCTTGCGACTTAGCTTATAGCTTGATAGTTCTTGTACAGTTTTTTGTACAGGAACTATCAACTTTGATGTTCTATCCAGTGAGTTAGCAGTAGTTATCTCCATGTAATATGTCTATCAACATTTTATTACGGAGTGTGTCGAAAATTTCATGTTTATTTTCACGGACATGATTAGAGACTTCTACTAAGATACTTTCGTTCGCCCGGTGTCATGGCTCTTTACCAGTGCATGGATTGCCGAGGCCAATACACTGGGCGAACCCTTTTCTTCAAAAACATTATCGAAAGTTCAGGCATATAAAGGGACGACTTTGAAATCGCCCTTTTTTCATTTCGTGTTTTTGCAGTGCCTTGGGACAGCGATCTCCATGGCAGTTACAAACGCTATCAATTCAGCGACGCGAAACATTGTTCGATCGATCGCCGCTGACTTTCGGCATACAACCCCAGTTCATCAATGGTCGAACGCCCCAGGGCCGTTTCAAACACTTGCTGGTTGGAGTGCACGCCATAATGGGTTTGCGCCGAGTCTCCCAGATTCGACTGAAATATCCCCGCCGCACTGACCGGCAGGAAGTCTTCGTACACCAGGGGTTCTATCCGCAGATAACCGTTCTCCAGCAAAGCCTCCAGAGTCAAGGTTTTGAGGTCGCTTGCGGCCAGGCCTTTATCCGTCACGAAGTAGCGGAAATACGCCAGATCCTGTTGGCGCATGCCTTCGTAGCTGTCGGGGAATTCACTGAAATGTTGCGCCATCAGTGCGTTGTAGCGCGCGGCGTTGGCTTCGTTGGGGAAGTCCTTGAGTTCGTCCCGGGCGGCATTGAGCAAGCGGTCGTAAAGCGCTCGGCCCTTGGGGGTGAGGGCGACGCCGCGTTGTTCTATTTCTCCGAAGCGGGCGCTGTGGCTGCCGCGAGCATCGGCTTGATCGTTGAAGGCGATGGGCTCGTCCAGGGCTTTGAAACTGGTCTGGCGCAGCAGGATCGGGCACTGCCGGCGAGGTGGGCCTTCGATCACCGCTTTGGGGGTGATGCCGTGGGCCGGCATCTGCGTCTGGACGATGTCGATGTCCAGGGTGCGCGGCGTGAGGTGGTTGATGTGCGGGCCCTTGAACGCCACCACGTCGGCAACCAAGCGATGCTGGGCACTGAGTTGTTGATACTGTTCGCCGGTGACGGTGGCGCTGTGATGCCAGCGGAAGGTTTCCAGTGCCTCTTTGACGAAGTCTGCGGCCTCCTGTTCGGTCAGGCCTCCCTGGTTTTCGGCCCGCTCGATGAGGGCGAGTGCCGCCGGGGTAAAGATCGAGCGTTGGTCGAGTACAGACTGGGCGAACGCCCGCAGCTGCGGGTCTTCAATGAGTTCCAGGCGCAGCAGCGAGGTGAATACGCGAAACGGACTGACCTGCAACGACGCCTCATGCACGGCGCGAAATGCCGTGGAATGCACCGGCACCCCGGCCGGGGTCAGGTCGTAATAGCCCACCGGCAACATGCCCATCACCGCGAACAGGCGGGCGAGGGTGGCCAGTTCGGCGGCGGTACCGACGCGAATCGCCCCGTGCCGTTCCAGGTCCAGGCGTTCGATTTCACCGGTGTTGTGCAGTTGTCGCGCGATGTCCGGGGTGCTATCGAGCACCCCGCGGTTGGTTTGCTCCACCAGTTCCATCAACGCGCCGTATAACGGCACTTCTTCGCGGTACATGTCGGACATCGCCTTGGAGAAGCGTTGACGGATCAGGTCAGGGCTGACGAAGCTTGGCTGGTTCATGAACAGGATTCCTGGCACGGTGACGTAAAGTATGCGCAAAAGATCGCAGCCTTCAGCGACGCCGACAAACGAAGTTTCTGACGAACTTCATTCTGCAAACGACTGAATGCTCAGTGCAGTCGTTGATCCTGCGGGCTCTCCGAACGCAGCGATGCCAAAAACTCGCGATAAAGATGCGCCGTCCCGGAAGGCGCTTCGACCATGGGCATGTGGCCGACGGCATCCCATATGTGTACGCGCAGGTCGGCGATACCCTTGCTCCAGATCGCCACGCTGCTGACGTCGATCAGCCGGTCCTTGCGTCCCCACAGCAGCAGCGCCGGCGCGGTAATGTCGGGCAGCATGGGTTCCATCGACGGGCTGGCGCGAAAATCGCGGAAGATTTCCTCCAGTTCATCGCGCGATTGTTCGTAGCGCTGGGCGATGGCGTCGAGCACCACCTTGGGCACCCATGGCGGCGTGGCCATGGTCATGGCGTAGAAGCTGCGGAACTCTTCGCGTGAGTGAATCAGAAACGGGTTGTGGCCCTTGGCCAAATGCCGCTCCAGGTCACTCGGCTCCGGGGAGGTCACGCCGGCCGGGTCGATCAGGGCGAGCGAAACGATCCGCTCCGGGTACGTCGCCGCCAGCCAGGCAGCCAGGTAGCCGCCCATCGAATTGCCGATCACATGGACTTTCTCGACCCCGCAGACATCAAGCAACTGGATCATGCGCTTGGCCTGCAGCGCAATGTCGTAGCCGCCGCCGGCCTTGAAACCGGTTTCGCCGTGGCCGGCGATATCCGGGATAATCACCCGGTGGCTGCCGACAAAGTGTCGGGCGAAGCGCAGCCAGATGTTCTTGTCGGCGCTGAAGCCGTGGAGCATCAGGACATTGCTGGTAGCTTCATAGGGCCCCCCTTGCCAGGTCGAAACGGTCATCTCGGCAATGGGCACGACGATTTTATGCAGCCGATACAGCTTGGCCTCGGCCGCCATGTTCAAGTCATAAAGCCAGTAGCCTATGGCCGGGTAAGTCAGCCAGCTCCAGGCCGCGAAAACTGCGATAACGACGACCAGTAAAAGCATCACGCGTCTCCCTTTTCAGTGCTCAGGACAAAATGTGATCGGCGGGTTTCAGGGCTCGGGTCAAGCGGTGGTAGCTGAAACTGAACCCCGGAAACATGGCGATCACATGACCGCTCCTGCTTTGATACCAACTGTGGCATCCACCGGATTTCCATACAGTGCGCTCCATTTCCCGGTGAATCATTTCAGTGTAGGTACGTTCCGCCTCGGGGCGAACTTCGATGGAGCGCAAACCCCGGGTTTGCAATGTGCGAATGCAATCAAGGATGTAGTTCATCTGGGATTCGATGATGAACAGCGCCGATGTATGGCCAATCCCGGTGTTCGGGCCGCTCACGATAAACAGGTTGGGAAAGTCCGGCAGGGCGGTGCCGAGGTAGGCACGCGGGTACTGCGCCCAGACATCCTTGAGGCGGGTGCGGTTTTTTCCCGTTACCGGGTAGGAAATCACCCCGTCGGTGGCGTCGTAGCCAGTGGACCAGACGATCAGATCGACATCGATATGCTGGCCGTCCCGAGTGATGATGCCGGTTTCGTCGAGGGCGGCGATGCCTTGCTCGCGGCTGTGCAGCGTCACATTGTTGCGGCCCAGCGCCGGGTACAAAGTGCTGGAAACAATCACCCGTTTGCAGCCGATGCTGTAGTCCGGCGTCAGTTTGCGCCGCAGTTCAGCGTCCGGCACCTGGCGCTTGATAAAGCGCAGGGCATGCTGCTGAACCATGCGCACGGCCGGTTTCGAGTATTTGAAGGCGATCACCCGGGTTTCGAACTGCCAGTAGATCATCCAGCGCAGCAGCTTGTAGGCGGGTTTGAGGCCGAGCAGCCAACGCTGGAAGCGCCCGAAGGTGCGGTCAGCACGGGGTAATACCCAGTGCGGCGTGCGCTGGAAGACGTGCAAGTGCTCGACGTCCGGGGCAATCGCCGGGATCACCTGTGCCGCGCTGGCGCCACTGCCGACAATGGCCACGCGTTTTTGCCGATAGTCGTAGGAATGATCCCAGTTGTTGGTATGAAACGTCTTGCCCTGAAATCGCTCCTGGCCGTCGAAATGCGGTATCACCGGTTGGCTCAGCGGCCCGCTGGCATTGATCAGAAATTGCGCGCAGAACGTGCCTTTGCCGGCGGTGTGCACGGTCCAGTGGCGCTGTTGCTCGTCCCATTCGACGCCCAGCACATCGGCGCCCAGTTCGACCTTGTCCTGCAGGCCGAACTGCTTGGCCACATGGTGGGTGTAGCGGTGCAGTTCGGCTTGGCCGGCAAACATCTGCGTCCAGCGGTAGGGCGCGAACGACAGCGAATACAGGGGCGAGGGTACGTCGACCGCCGCGCCGGGATAGGTGTTCTGGCACCAGGTGCCACCGAAGAAGTCCCGCCGCTCCAGCAGGCGAAAATCGGTGATGCCTGCCTTGAGCAAATTGATCGCTGCGCACTGGCCGCCAAATCCGCTGCCGATGATCAACACTTGAAAGATCTGCATGGTCTTCCTTTTTATTGTTTTTTCCCCAACTCCACATTCATGTATAGACCGATGTAGGCGCTGTCGCAGGCTGGGATCTTTTGATCTTGTCTTTTGGCGCTTTGAGCGTCCCCAACGCTCGAAAGAGCACAGCCTGCGCTAGCCATTCGTGCCCAGGGGGGGCGGCCGCCAGCCGGTGATGGCTATTTAACCTCGCCCTGATAAACTCCAGCATGAAAGAGGCACAGTGATCCGGTTCCGTCCAGTGGCACAGAGGCCCCATGGCAAAAGCTGCAGTACAAGGAATTTCCCTGGCCAGGAGGCTCTATACGTCGCGAACCCTCGGGCTTCTCCTTGGATTGCTGTGCGTGGGCGCGGCAATGTACCCGCTGGACCCGCCACCCTGGGCCTGGGGGGTGATGCTGGTCAATGCGCTGCTCTGGCCCCATCTGGCGTACCAATGGGCACGTCGTGCCCGGGCGCCTTATCACGCCGAGCACCGCAATCTGCTGATAGATGCCTTCATGGGTGGTTTCTGGATTGCCGCGATGCAGTTCAACCCGCTGCCCAGCGCCACCACCATTTCCATGATGGCAATGAACAACGTGGCCATTGGCGGCCTGCGTTTTCTGCTGGCGGGCACTGCAGCCCAGGTGCTGGGGATTGGCGTCGGCCTGCAGATTTTCGCCCCGGCCTTCATTCCGGCGACCAGCCCGCTGCAGCTTTACGCCTGTTTACCCTTGCTGTGTTTTTATCCGCTGTTGCTGGGCTGGATCTGCTTTCGGCAAGCCCACACGCTCGGCCGTCAGAAGCGCGAATTGCTGGCCCTGAGCCGTACTGACAGCCTGACCGGGCTGCTCAATCACGGTGCCTGGAAGGATCAGCTGGAAATCGAATTCCAGCGCTGCAAGCGCCAGCACAAGGGCGGGGCCATCGCGTTGATCGACATCGACCATTTCAAAGCCATCAACGACACCTATGGCCATGTGGCCGGTGACATCGTATTGCGCCAGCTCGGCAAAATGCTCAGGCAGAACCTGCGCGCGGCCGATGTCGGCGGACGTTACGGTGGTGACGAGTTCTGCGTGATCCTTCCCGACCTGCCACTGGACCGTGCGGCGGCGGTCATGGATGCCCTGCGCAATCGCTTTGCGACACTGGGCTATGAGCAGGATCCGGCCCTCAAGGTCAGCCTGAGCATCGGGCTGGCGGCGTTTGACCCGCAGCATTCTGACGCCACCCTCTGGCTCAACGACGCCGATCACGCGCTGTACGAAGCCAAGACCACCGGGCGTAACCGCGTGATCTGCTGTGGGGATGGCAAATCCGAGCCTGAACTGCTGGATTTGCTGTGAGTGATCAGATGTAGCAACCGACGCCTTCGCGAGCAAGCCCGCTCCCACACTGAATCTGTGGCGAACACGACATTTGTGCGCAACGAAGATCCAGTGTGGGAGCGGGCTTGCTCGCGAAGGCGGCTGACCGGTTTACACCTGCATCAGGCTGTCATTCCTTCACACTCATGAACTCCTTCGCCCAACGGATATATTCTTCCGGCTGGGTGTAGGTATGAGTCAGTTCGGTCGCGTTCAGGTCCGACGCCTGGGTGAAGATCTGGCGTTGTTCACGCAAGCAGTCGTAGGTGGCCTTGATTGCCGCGAAGTAGGCGCCGTGGCCGTCGATGGTCACGCGCACACCCAGTTCCGCCAGGCGCTGGTCATCGCGCAGCAATGGGTTGCCGTAGGTCACCAGCATCAGCGGCACGCTCAGGTGCTCGGCGATCTGCTCCAGGTGATCGAAATCCTTTACCCCAACCATGCAAATGCCATCCGCACCGGCCGCCTGATATTGCCGGGTGCGGCTGATGATTTCCTGGACCGGCAGGATCCCCGCGTGGGTGCGGGCGATGATCGCCATTTCCGTGTCGACACGGGCTTCCAGCGCGGCGCGGATCTTGCCGACACCTTCGGCTACCGAGATCAGGTCGGTGGATTTACGCCCGAACTGGGCTGGCAGCAGGGTGTCTTCGATGGTCAGGGCGGCGATACCGGCGCGTTCAAGCTCGACAATGGTGCGCATGACATTGAGTGCATTGCCATAACCGTGGTCGGCGTCGGCAATCACCGGTAGTTGGGCGACACGGCCGATGCGGGTGGCCTGCTCGGCGAATTCGCTGAGGGTGATCAAGGCAAAGTCGGGTGCCCCAAGTACTTGCAACGACGCGACCGAGCCACCGAGGATCCCGACTTCGAAGCCCAGATCGGCGGCGATGCGCGCCGACATAGGGTCGAAAACCGAAGCGGTGTGGTAGCAGGTGTTGGACGCGAACAGTTGACGAAAATTACGGCGCAAATCTTGATGAGAAAGCCTGGACATATGAGTTCCACCAATGGAATGGAAAGGCTTGAGCAAAAGTGTCAACGCCGAAGGAACAAAAGGCTATCACGAGGGGGGGGCAACCATGATGACGAATTTGCAAGCCTCGACCGAATGCGCCCGACCGTTGTGACAGCGGGCAAGAGGAGAGTCTTGCCTTTCGCGTATCTGGACAATCACTACAGGGCGGCGATCATGCCGCCACCGCTCGCTGGCGCTGGTTGAGCAACGGCACTGCGCGTACCGAATCGCCAGGCTGCAGTTGCAGGCGCTTGGCGGTCTGGCGATCAACCATCAGGCTGTTGCCCGCCAGCCTGCCAGGGGCAGTGGTAATGCGGCAGTTTTCCAGCCGGCGGTTGTGGATCAGCCAGTGGGGCGAATGTTCATCGACTGAACCCACGGCCAGGAGTAGCTCCTGACTGTCACGCACGGTACGGATAGCCGAAACCGGGGCTTCGATAACCGGGCCGGCGTCGAAGATGTCGATGTAGCCCTGGTGGGTAAAACCCTCGTCGGTGAGGATCTTCAATGTCGCTGCGTTGTCCGGATGGACCTTGCCGATGACGGCCTGGGCCTGTTCGGTCAGCAGGCAGGTATAGAGCGGCTGGCGGGGCATCAGTTCGGCGATGAATGACTTGTTGCCCAGCCCCGACAAGTGATCGGCGTGCTTGAAGTCCATCTTGAAAAAATGCCGGCCCAGGCTGTCCCAGAACGGCGAGCAGCCTTGTTCGTCGGCGCAGCCGCGCAGTTCGGCGATGAGTTTATCGCCGAACAGGTGGGCAAATTCGGCGACAAACAACAGGCGCCCCAGTGCCAGCAGCCGGCCGTTGGTCCCGTGGCGCTGATCGGGCCGCAAGTATAAAGAGCTGATTTCCGATTGCCCGGTCATTTCGTTGTTCGGGAACAGGGTCGGGATCTGACGCTGGATGCCCAGGCCCGGTGATGAGCTGACCGTCAACCCGACGCGGTAGTTGTACCAGGGCTCACGCATCCCGATCCCGCCGGTCAAGGCGCTGACGCCGAGAATTTGCTGCTCGTCGTCTTCGAGTACGAACAGGTAATCGGCGTCGGCACGATCGACCTGTTCGGCGAAGGTCCGCTGGGCCCAGCGAACCCGGTGGGTCACGCGTTCTTCACTGGCTTGCAGGCTGGTCAATTCCGGGCCGGCCTGGCGCGCCAGCATCAGCAAGGCGGGCAGGTCAGTGATCTGAACCGGGCGAACAATCATGCTGCAGTTCCTTCTTCATGAATGCGTGGTTGTACCTGTCGGGTCATGCTCACAGGGCGATCAGGCGGACCGGGCTGCCCGCGGTGACTTTCAAGGCTGCGCACATGGCTGCATCGAGGGTCACCGACTGGCCAGCGATGGGGCCCAGGTCGGCGACGATGGCCCGGTAATCACCCAGGGATTCATTGCTGACAAGGTAGGTGCCCGTGGCATCGATGATCGTTCCAGGCTGAGCAATCCCCCTTTGGCTGTGGGCGATGGAACGGATATTCGCGGTGCGCGCGTACAGCGTCGGGCCGCCATCGAAAAGATCGACATAGCTGTTGGTTTCGAAGCCTTCACGCTCAAGGATATCGAAGGCTTCCTGGCCATCGGGGTGGATTCTACCGATACAGTCCTGTGCGGCCTGAGGCAGCATGGGCACATAAATCGGGTATTGCGGCATCAATTCGGCGAGGAACGTCCGGCTCTCCAGGCCACACAACCGTTCGGCCTCCACATAAGGCAGGTCGAAGAAATGCTTGCCCACGGCATCCCAGAACGGCGATTGCCCCTGATCGTCGCTGAAGCCGACAATTTCGGTAATCACCGCCTCGGCAAAGCGCCGGGCGTGGGCTGCGATGAACAGCAGGCGCGCCCGCGACAGCAATTCGCAATACGCCGTTCGCGAGAGCGGTGGGTCAATATGCAAACCGCGCAGCAAGGTGTGAGCGCTGAGGTCTTGGCACAACGACAACGCCGAGACGCCGTGCTCGATGTTCAGCTCCCGCGAGGCGCTGGTGAAGTCGCGGTTGCGCAGGCTGTAGAACGGCTCGCCGGGGCCGGCTGTGGCGAGAATTTCCGAACAGCCCGCCAGGCGCCGAGTCGTCAGGTCTTCTAGCACGAACAGGTAATTTTCCGTGCCCTGATGCTGCACGTCCTGGTCGAAAGAGGCACGGGAGCCGAGAATCTTCTCGCGCAACCGTTCACTATCGTCGGGCAGCGACGTGACGCCCACGAGGCTTTCGCGAGCCAGACGCTGCAACTGGGGGAGGTCGGTCAGTTCGACGGGACGCAAGACCAGCATGGAGATACTCCTGTATCAATGGATTCGGTGGTCTAGCCGCCGAACCCGACTATCACTGTCGGTTTTCCACACATTAAATCGGCAGTCGTCTGAACGTTTGTCAGGCGCTGCTCTTTTTCTTGTCAGACGCTTCCGGGTTTAACGACGTTGAACCTGGCGGACGCCAGAATATTCAGGTTGAGGCGATAGCGTGGTGGAACTGCTGATCGAATCATTGAGATAGGGCATCCGGGCTCCTGCTGGATGAGGGGAAAGTACGTTTCTACAATCCGTTGAAAACAGTATTTAATTATCGAGTATTGCCTGTCTAGTTAATTTACGCTCGGGTTACGCGTGCCCGAAAATGGGGCGAAATGCAGCGGCGTCGATCAGCAAAAGCAAACACCCGGTACGACCTTCTTGCGGCACAATTGCATAATCAATGATGGTGCAATGCCGTTTCCCTTCACGTGGATAGAGTGATCTTTGTGCAGGCGACCCGTTTGACCCTGATGTGTCACGCTCGAACAGTCGCACAGAAACTGGCGCGTTTTCCTGTGGACGAACCCTTGGAACCGGATTGGCAAGGGGCTCAAGGCTCGCGTCGTCATCAGTTCGATGACGCAGCGCTTTTGCTGTGCGGCCCGGAACTGCGCACACGGCAAACCGCTGGCTTGTTTGGCCGTGACCCGCAGGTTGTCGAGGCGCTGAGGGATTGTGATTTCGGACGCTGGAAAGGCATGCGCATTGGTGATTTGCAAAAAACCGAACCGCTGGTACTCCAGCAATGGCTCGACGACCCGGCGTCGGCACCCCATGGAGGCGAGTCGGTGGCTCAACTCGGCGAGCGGGTGGCCGCCTGGCTGACTTCCTTGCAGGGGCAATCGGCACGGATCGTTGCCATCACCCACCCCTTTGTCATTCGCGCGGCGTTGACTCAGGTGTTGCAGGGCGCCTGCGCCAATCAGATTGACGTCGAACCGCTGGCGACCGTCGAGTTGAGGTTCCATGGTCGCTGGCGGCTCCGCTTGCCCGGCACCGATCCCGAGGAAAGGCACTGATGAAAAGACTATTGGTGATCGGCATTGGCGCCGGTCATCCCGACTACATCACGATGCAGGCCGTGAAGGCGTTGAATCAGGTCGACGTGTTTTTTCTCATGGACAAAGGCGAGCGCAAACACAAGCTGATGGACCTGCGCCGGGAGATCTGCGAGCGCTATATCAGCGGTCATCCATACCGTTTTGTCGAAGCGCTCTGCCCTGAGCGCGAACGCGGCGATCCGGACTACAGGTCCAGTGTCGATGATCTTAACCTTGGCAAGCAGAAAACCTTCGAGCGCCTGATCAACGAGGAACTGGCTGATGACCAGTGTGCAGGTATTCTGGTCTGGGGCGACCCGGCGTTGTACGACAGTACGATTCGCATCCTGCAGGCGATTGTGGCGTCAGGTGCCTGTGTTTTCGAGTTCGAAGTGATACCCGGGATTACCAGCGTCCAGGCCCTGGCGGCGCAACACAAGGTCGCGCTCAATCAGATCGGCCGCTCGGTCGAGATCACCACGGGGCGGCGCCTGGCGGCAGGGCAGGTGAGCGATGCCGACAGCCTGGTGGTGATGCTCGATGCGCAGGATGCCTACCGGCAGGTGGTGGATCAGGAGACGGAGATTTTCTGGGGAGCTTACCTGGGCACGCCGGACGAAATCCTTATCAGTGGCAAACTCAAGGATGTGGCGGATGAAATCGAGCGGGTGCGCAAGGCGGCCCGACTGGCCAATGGCTGGATCATGGATACTTATCTGCTGCGCAAGCCCTGAATTTCGCAGTGGTCAGTCTGGCCCCTTCGCGAGCAAGCCCGCTCCCACACTGGATCTTCGTTGCACACAAATGTTGTGTTCGCCACAGATCCAGTGTGGGAGCGGGCTTGCTCGCGAAGGGGGTCCTTGAAGTCACCTCAAATACAGGATTTGTGCCCAAACCGCTCCCGATACACCGATGGCGGCACCCCGACCACACTGCGAAACGCCACCCGGAAACTTTCCACCGAGCGATAACCACAGCGCTGGGCAATCTGCTCGGTGTTCTGGTCGGTGCTTTCGAGCAATTCGCGGGCGCGACCCAAGCGCTCATGCTGCAACCAGGTCTTCGGTGACTGGCCGCTGGCTTCGCTGAAGCGGCGCAGGAACGTGCGTTCACTCATGGCCGCTTCGCTGGCCAGGTCGCGGACTTCCAGCGGTTCATGCAGGCGTTCGCGCGCCCACTGCATGACCCGGGAAAGATCGCTGCGCGGCGCAGGGCTTACAGGGGTTGGAATGAATTGCGCCTGGCCACCGCTGCGCTGGGGCGACATGACCAGTCGCCGCGCCACCGAGTTGGCGACCTGGGTGCCGAAATCCCGCGCCACCAGATGCAGGCAGGCATCGATGCCCGCCGCGCTGCCGGCAGAGGTGATCAACTGGCCGGAATCGACATAGAGCACGTCCGGGTCCACCAGAATATTGGGGAAGCGCTCGGCCAGTTCATCGGTATAGCGCCAATGGGTGGTAGCGCCATGGGCGTCGAGCAGACCGCTGGCCGCGAGCACGAACACGCCGGAGCAGATCGACAGCAATCGAGCGCCGCGGGCATGGGCCCGGCGCAGGGCGTCGAGTAGTTCCTCGGGCACCGCCGCGCTGCGATCGCGCCAGCCTGGAATGATAATGGTGCGAGCCTCTGTGAGCAGTTCCATACCGCCATCGGCCAGCACCTGGATGCCGCCCATCGCACGCATCGGGCCTTGATCGACGGCGACGATCCGGTGCTCGTACCACGGGAAGTCGAACTCCGGCCGGCACAGGCCGAAGATCTCCACGGCGATGCCGAACTCGAAGGTACAGAGGCCGTCGTAGGCCAGAATCGCGACGAGTCCTGGGGCAGATTGCATATTGGCGGAAAGTTCCCGGTCGATGTCTTGTGCGCCACTGTAGCTGCAAGTGGCAGGCAGATAAAGTCTTCCCACACCCACCGACACTTTGGAGCACCCCCCATGCCCAGCCTGGTCCGCGAGATACCTGCCGCCCCATCGGCCATTGCCCTGATGCACTTCACCAACCGCCTGACGTTCGAAACCGATTGTTCCGACGTCCACGCCAGTCAGGAGGCCGGCGAAGTCGATTTCATCCTGGTGGACGTACGTGGCCCGCTGGCGTTCGAACGGGGTCATGTACCGGGAGCTATCAATATTCCGGGGCGCCAGCTTACTGCCGAAAGTCTGGCGAATTATTCGAAGTCGAGCTTGTTCGTGGTCTATTGCGCCGGGCCCCACTGCAACGGCGCGAACAAGGCTGCGGTGAAGCTGGCGGCACTCGGCTACCCCGTCAAAGAGATGATCGGCGGGGTGACTGGGTGGCTGGATGAGGGGTTTGAGTTGAATGTTGCGGCGCAACCATCTGCCAAAGCCGTTATCGGATGCGAATGTTGAGGTAGCACATAGATCATCAGAAGGCTTCCCGCAGCTGCGGACGGTCTTTTGACGTTGCCGCTCAGAACTGCCCGAAAATGGGCAGTTTTTGCTTAAAGCGGGAAATTATCTGACAGTCTTTTGCACCGCCATGGCGCGTACTTTTGAATGCTGCATCACACAAGCCGATTTTCATAAGTATTTGTCGCTTGCACGCAATTTAGCCTCCTGTTGCCGCTCTAGACTGCCGGCCACTTCGATTTTCGCTCACAAGGCGACGTTCGAAAGCTGAGAGTCGAAAGCTGCCAATAAAAGCCTCCGCACGCAGGAGTTATAAATGAAAAAGCTAGTGATGTTCGGTGCCCTGGCACTGTCGATGTTGTCCCTGACCGCCGTGGCCGAAGACGCCAAGCCGATCCGCATCGGTATCGAAGCCGGTTACCCGCCATTCTCGATGAAAACCCCTGACGGCAAACTCACCGGTTTCGATGTGGACATCGGCGATGCCCTGTGCGAGCAGATGAAAGTGAAGTGCACTTGGGTCGAGCAGGAATTCGACGGCCTGATCCCGGCACTCAAGGTCAAGAAAATCGACGCCATCCTGTCGTCCATGACCATTACCGACGATCGCAAGAAGAACGTCGATTTCACCAACAAGTACTACCACACCCCTGCGCGCTTCGTGATGAAGGAAGGTTCCGACGTCAAGGACCCGCTGACCGAACTCAAGGGCAAGAAAGTCGGCGTACTGCGCGCCAGTACCCATGACCGTTTCGCCACCGAAGTGCTGCAACCGGCAGGCATTGTCCTGGTGCGTTACGGTTCCCAGCAGGAAGCCAACCTGGATATGGTGTCCGGTCGCATCGACGCGCTAATGGCCGACTCGGTCAACCTGGACGACGGTTTCCTGAAAACCGACGCCGGTAAAGGTTTCGCTTTCGTTGGCCCTGAGTACAACGATCCGAAATACTTCGGTGGCGGCGCCGGCATTGCGGTGCGCAAGGGCGATACCGCCCTGGCCGAGCAGTTCAACACCGCCATCTCCGAAATCCGCGCCAACGGCAAGTACAAGCAAGTGCAAGACAAGTACTTCAAGTTTGACGTTTACGGCGAGTAATCGCGCCGTTCAAAAAAATGGCAACCGTTGATGCGGTTGCCATTTTTTTTGTGCAATCATTTTCAGCGCTAAGAGACCTGTAGGCGCGAGCCAATGTGGCAAGTGGCCTTGTTCGGCAAGAGGGCTTGTTGGCGACGGGGCTATTGTGGCGAGGGGGCTTGCCCCCGTTGAGCTACGAAGCCGCTAGGGAATGGGACTGCTGCGCAGTCCAACGGGGGCAAGCCCCCTCGCCACAAAAGCCTCGCTCCCACAGGTCATTGCGCCGTACAGACATCAGGAGTTCAGCCATGCAACGCATCGACCATCCACTGCCCTGGAGCCACCTGGGAACCGAGCGCACCCTTAGCGTGTTTCGCTATGGCGCTGGCCCGCGCAAGGTCTACATCCAGGCCAGCCTGCATGCCGATGAGTTGCCGGGCATGCGCACGGCCTGGGAGCTGAAGAAACGCCTGGCCGAGCTGGAAAGCCTGGGGCAATTGCAAGGCGTGATCGAACTGGTCCCTGTGGCTAATCCCATCGGCCTCGATCAGCACCTTCAAGGCAGCCACATGGGGCGCTTCGAGCTGGGCAGCGGCAAGAACTTCAACCGCTCGTTCGTCGAGCTCAGTGCACCGGTCGCCGAGTTGCTCGGCGAGCGCCTGGGCACCGATGCACAGGCCAACATTGCCCTGATTCGCCAGGCCATGGGCCAGGTCCTCGACAGCTTGCCGGCCGCTGCTTCGCAACTCGAAGCCATGCACCGCCTGTTGCTGCGCCATGCGTGCGATGCCGACATCACCCTCGATCTGCATTGCGATTTCGACGCGGCGATTCATCTCTACGCCTTGCCGCAACACTGGCCGCAATGGCAATCCCTGGCCGCGCGCCTGAAAGCCGGGGTGGCCTTGCTTTGTGAAGACTCCGGCGGCAGCTCTTTCGACGAGTCCTGTTCCTCGCCATGGTTGCGCTTGGCCAGGGCGTACCCTGACGCAGCGATCCCGGCGGCCAACCTCGCCACCACGCTCGAGTTGGGCAGCATGGGCGACACCCGGGTCGACCAGGCCCTGGCCAATTGCGAGGCCATTCTCGGGTTCCTCGCCGAACAGGGCTTCATCGGCGGCGACTGGCCAGTGGCACCGAGCGACTGCTGTGAAGGCATGCCGTTCGAGGGCACCGAGTACCTGTTCGCCCCCCATCATGGCGTGGTCAGCTTCCTGCGTGAGGCGGGGGAATGGGTGGAGAAGGGCGACGCACTGTTTGAAGTGGTCGACCCCTTGACCGACAAGGTCACGACGGTGCGGGCCGGCACCAGCGGCGTGTTGTTTGCCATCGACCGTGGACGCTACACCCAGCCGGGGATCTGGCAGGCAAAAGTAGCCGGACGCGAGCCGATTCGGGTGGGGAAATTGATCAACGACTGATCCCGCAACCCTGTGTGATATCCCCCCCTTTAGGAACTGGCTTGCCCGTCGCGATGGATGTTGGCTGTGAGGGCCCCATCGCTGGCAAGCCAGCTCCCACAGGGGGGAATGGAGCAGCGACAAAAGTGTTAGGCTCTGAACCGAATCCTGCGCTCTGTGAAGGAAGGCTTATGTTGAAATTTCTCGCTCTGCTCACGCTGCTGGCATCCGCCGCCGTCCACGCTCAAACCCCGCTGCAGTCAGATCTTGCGCTCAAGTACCTGGAACAAACCACAGCCGAATCGCAGAATCAGCCCCTGGTGATTTTTCTCCACGGATACGGCAGCAACGAGCAGGACCTGTTTGGCATCAAGGACGATTTACCCGCGCAATACACCTACCTGTCGGTACGCGCACCCATGGTGATTGAAGAGGGCAGTTATCAGTGGTTTCGCAAAAAAGGCGAAGGCGCCTACGACGGTGAGACCGATGATCTGAAGAACAGCAGTCAGCTGTTGCTGGACTTCATTTCAGGCGCGGCGAAGAAATATCACACCGAGCCTGAGCGGGTGTACCTGGTGGGTTTCAGCCAGGGCGCAATCATGTCCTACGAAGTGGCTTTGCGGCACCCCGAGGCGGTGGGCGGGATTGCAGCATTGGGCGGGCGCATTTTGCCGGTGCTCAAGTCCGAGCTCAAACCGGATGAAAAACGCCAGTCGCTGGCGATCTTCATTGGGCATGGCGAGGAGGACAAACGCCTGCCCATCAGTGATGGTACCGAGGCCAGAAGCCTGTTGCAGAGCGTCTCGCTGGAGCCTGAGTTCCACGCTTATCCGGGCCTCGGTCACAGCATCAGCGCCGCCGAGATAGAGGATTTGAGCGCCTGGTTACAGCGCCTCAACCCTTGATTGCTATTTGCCGCTGACGAGCTGCTTGACCAGGGTTTCGTGGGCGGCCATGTCGCGCGGACGGGAAATCACCTGAACCACTGCCATGCGCGTACCGGACGCCGCCATCAGCGTGGTGTTGAGCGTCAGCCCGCCACCCTGAGTGGCGGTGCCGTCGACCTGGCGCAGGCCCAGCCCGGTTTTCAATGTCATGCTTTTTTCACTGAGCTTGTTGTAATCCGGCAGGGATTTGCGTTGAGCGGTGTCGAAGTCGGCCAGCGTGTCGTCGAGGAATTTACCGTCGTTGTCCTTGACGCTGACACCCTCGGGCAGATTGTTTTCAGCGGCGATCACCACGGTCTTGGTGGCCTCGTTGCTGTACATGGTGCCGCTGGCGCCGGTAGGGCTGTCGGGCAGTGCGGTAGTAATGAAACCCTTGGGCAGATTGAAGGTGAATTTGCCGCCAAGCATCGAGACTTTCTGGGCCGGAGCGTCGCTGGACGCGGCCTTGGCGGCCTGCGCATTCAAAGCCCCTATACCTGTGACGGCAGCCAGCAACAGGACCAGGGCTTTTTTACTCAACAGTGACATGGGAAGACTCCAGGGGTGGGGCGCGCGGTGAGGCGCGAATCATCCCATGGAGTGATTGATGCATCCAGCGCCGATGTCCGGGTCGATGCGGATCAGCGCTTGATTGCCGTGCGATCCGTGGCTGCGGTCGTGCCGACCGGCCGCGCCAGCAAGCGCCGGGTCACGCCGAGCATGGCCACCGACACGGCGACACCCAGTACGAACGCGTTGAGCCCCATGCTAGGCAAGGCCAGCGCCAGTACCAGGCAGAACGCGGCGAACGAATACATCCCGGTGGCGGTGGCACGCAGCAATGCGGCAGTAAACGCCGGGCCGCGGGTTTGCTGGGAGAACACCGCCATTACACTGCCCAACACCGGGAACACCGCGAGCAGGCCGCTCCAGCGCTCGCCGACGGTGCTGGCAAGCAGGGTCACGACCAGGGTCAGCACGGCGCCGGCAATCATGCGCAGTACCAGCTTGTCGGATTTCGGCGCCGGTCCGCTGCCCAACGGCTGAGCGGCGGGGAACAGGTATGGCGCGGCGAGCAGCGCGGTGGCGGCGGCGCACACGGACAACACCAGGGACGGGGGCATCAGCGACAGCGCGATGGCCGCCGCGCCCCAGACTGCCAGCGATACCACCAGGGCCAGCGGCCACCCGGCCCGTTGCGCAACCTGGGCGTAAGTCACGCAGAAGGCGATCATCGCGAACATGGCCGACAGTGCGGCCATTGCCGATTGCGCGGCAAATACTTCACCTTGTTCGATGGCGAGGAAGAACAGAATCGGCCCGACCACCACCGGCAACCCCGATAACCAGCCTGCAACACTGGGCCCCCAACGTTTGCCGGCAAGGGAAATCAGCAGCAGAAAACCTGGGATCACCAGCAGTTTGAGGATCAACACGCGCACGTCTCCGGCCTTTTGGGAACCGTAACGTTAGCACTGATTGCTCTATAGATTCTCAGGGGTTGTATACAAAGTTCTAAAGTGCCGGTAGGAGGAGCAGCTTCGCATTGTGTCGCAGAAAAAAAGAACCCGGTGCGACGTTAATCGCACCGGGTGTTTTTCCAGGCTGCAGCGGTTCTTCGTGGGTCCCCGCGCAGTCTGTTGAACGCTGTTGGCTTACGCCCTTTCGAGCGCCAGGGCGACGCCCTGACCACCACCGATGCACAGGGTGGCAAGGCCTTTTTTGGCATCACGCTTGAGCATTTCGTGCAGCAAGGTCACCAGCACCCGGCAGCCCGACGCACCGATCGGGTGACCGAGGGCGATAGCGCCACCGTTGACGTTGACCTTGTCCAGATCCCATTCCAGGTCCTTGGCCACCGCCAGCGATTGCGCGGCGAAGGCTTCGTTGGCTTCGATCAGGTCCAGTTGGCCGATCGACCAGCCGGCCTTGTCCAGGCAACGGCGGGTCGCCGAAACCGGGCCGATGCCCATGATGGCCGGATCGACGCCGGCATTGGCGTAGGCGGCGATCTTTGCCAGCACCGGCAGGCCCAGGGCCTTGGCTTTGTCCGCGCTCATCAGGATCACTGCAGCGGCGCCATCGTTGAGCGACGAAGCGTTGCCGGCGGTCACCGAACCGTCCTTCTTGAAGGCCGGCTTGAGCTTGCCCAGGGATTCGGCGGTGGTGCCGGCCCGTGGCTGCTCGTCGGTGGCGAAGGACAGAGGGTCGCCCTTGCGCTGGGGAATCAGGATCGGCGTGATTTCCTCGGCAAAGCGCCCGGCTTCAATGGCAGCCACGGCTTTTTGCTGGGAGGCGGCCGCGAAGGCGTCCTGTTGCTCACGGGTCAGGTTGTACTTTTCCACCAGGTTCTCGGCGGTGATGCCCATGTGGTAATCGTTGAACGCATCCCACAGGCCATCGCTGATCATGGTGTCGACGAGTTGCCCATTGCCCATGCGCAGGCCGGTGCGGGCACCGGGCATGACGTAGTTGGACAGGCTCATGTTTTCCTGGCCACCGGCGATGATCACCTCTGCGTCACCGCAGCGAATGGCCTGGGCGCCCAGGTGCAAGGCCTTGAGGCCCGAGCCGCAGACCTTGTTCAGGGTCATGGCCGGCACGGCGAACGGCAGGCCGGCCTTGATCGCGGCCTGGCGCGCAGGGTTTTGCCCGGCGCCGGCGGTGAGCACCTGGCCCATGATCACTTCATCGACTTCGGCGGGGTCCAGGCCAGTGTGCGCCAGCAACTGACGGATCACCGCAGCGCCCAGGTCTACCGCAGACACATTGGCCAGGGAACCCTGGAAGCTGCCGATCGCGGTACGCGTGGCGGCAACAATGACGACTTCTTGCATGGAATGATTCCTCACTGGGCAGCGAACTGCATCTCCGGAACGTGCTCCGGCACGATCAGTTTACCAGCGGTTTTAGCGACGATTTCTTCGACGCTGACGCCTGGCGCGCGTTCCTTGAGGATAAAAGCGCCATTTTCGATTTCCAGGTAAGCCAGGTCGGTCAGCACGCGCTTGATGCAGCCGGCACCGGTCAGCGGCAGGCTGCAGTGGTCCAGTAGCTTGGATTCACCATCCTTGGACGCGTGGGTCATGATGACGATGATGTTGTCTGCACCAGCTACCAGGTCCATGGCGCCGCCCATGCCCTTGACCAGTTTGCCGGGAATCATCCACGAGGCGATGTTGCCTTGCACGTCTACTTCAAAGGCACCCAGCACGGTCAGGTCGACATGGCCGCCGCGAATCATTGCGAAGGATTCGGCGGAAGAAAAAATCGATGCGCCGATGCGTGCGGTAACGGTCTGCTTGCCGGCGTTGATCATGTCGGCGTCGACCTGGTCTTCAGTCGGAAACGGACCCATGCCGAGCAGGCCGTTTTCCGACTGCAGCATGACTTCCATGCCTTCGGGAATGTAGTTGGCGACCAGGGTCGGAATGCCGATGCCCAGGTTCACGTAGAAGCCGTCCTGCATTTCGCGGGCGACGCGTTGAGCCATTTGTTCGCGGGAAAGTGCCATTGTTGTTATTCCTTCATTCGGTCCGGGGGCAGGGGATCACTTACGCACGGTGCGCTGTTCGATGCGCTTTTCAAACGTGCCGCAGATGACCCGGTCGACGTAGATGCCAGGGGTGTGGATCTGGGTCGGGTCCAGCTCGCCGGGTTCAACAATTTCCTCGACTTCGACCACGGTGATCTTGCCGGCGGTAGCGGCCAGCGGGTTGAAGTTCTGGGCGGTGTGGCGGTAGACAACGTTACCGAAATGGTCGGCTTTCCAGCCTTTGACGATGGCGAAGTCGCCGGTGATGGATTCTTCCATCAGGTACTGGCGGCCATTGAATTCGCGAACTTCCTTGCCTTCGGCCACCGGGGTGCCGACGCCGGTCGCGGTGAAGAAGGCCGGGATGCCGGCGCCGCCTGCGCGCATTTTTTCCGCCAGGGTGCCCTGGGGCGTCAGGACCACTTCGATCTCGCCGCTGAGCAGTTGCTCTTCGAACAACTTGTTTTCGCCGACGTAGGAGGCCACCACCTTGCTGATCTGGCGGTCTACGAGCAGCACGCCGAGGCCGAAACCGTCGATGCCGCAGTTGTTGGAAACCACGGTGAGGTCGCGGGTACCTTTGCGTTTGATCTCGTTGATCAGGTTTTCCGGGATACCGCAAATACCGAAGCCGCCAGCGATGACGGTCATGCCGTCTTCCAGACCGGCCAGAGCTTCCTCGTAGGAACTCACGCGCTTGTCGAAACCTGCCATATGCACCTCTTTTATTCTTTGTGGGCGGCTGGCTAGCCGTAATGGTTGAAGTGTCTCGCCGGGAGATTGATTTGTTAAGTTGATTTTTAAGGTTAATTGATAGATAAAACTCAATAGTTGAAAAAATCAACAAACTATCCGAACGCACCCGTAGCCCTCGGCTGGCACCATCTTGCGGCTACAAGCTTGCAGCTTACCACTGGAGTAGAGCGACCATGACCGTCAAGCAGATCCGTGCCTTTCTGGCCGTGGCCCAGAGTTTGAGCTTCGCCGTGGCCTGCGAGCGCCTGCACTTGTCGCAGTCGGCCTTGAGCCTGACCATCAAGGCGCTGGAAGAGGGGCTGGGTGGACGCTTGTTCACCCGTAATACGCGCAACGTCGCCCTCACTGCCGAAGGCGAAGCGCTGGTGCCGCTGGCACGCCGGCTCATTGCCGATTGGGACAATGCCGAGGATGAACTGCGCCAGCGCTTTACCCTCCAGCGCGGTCGCGTGACCCTGGCGGCGATGCCGTCGTTTGCCGGTAACCTGTTGCCGCCGATCCTCAAGACCTTCCGGGCCCGTTATCCAAAGGTCAACGTCACGGTCAATGACGTGATCAACGAACAAGTGCTGGAAATGGTCCGCGATCGCCAGGTTGAGTTGGGGGTGGCGTTCGAACCGACCCAGAGCTCTTCGCTGCAGTTCACGCCACTGTACATTGACCGCTTCGTCGCGGTGGTACCGCTGGACTCGGCGCTTTGCGAACTCGATGAAATCGACTGGCAGACCTTGCTCAAGGAACCGTTCATTACCCTGCAGCGCCCCTCGACGTTGCGGGTGATGCTGGAGGAGCATTTGCAGGCGCGCGGGATGAAGCTGCCGGTGGAATTTGAAAGCCATCAGTTGGCGACCGTGGGCAGGATGGTCGCCAGTGGCCTGGGGGTGAGCGCGGTGCCGGCGTTGTGTGCCGGGCAGATGCGTGAGCTGGGTGCACGTTGCATCACCCTGAGCGACCCGGTGGTGGAACGGGCGATCGGGGTGTTGACCTTGCCGGGCGGCGAGCTGTCGGCGGCGGCGCAGGCGTTGTTTGATGTGCTCAGGGCTGAGGATTTTGCGCTGTAGTTAAAGCAAAGCCCTCACCCCAGCCCTCTCCCAGGGGGAGAGGGAGCCGACCGAGTTGTCTCAGGAAATTATGCGACCTGATACATGTCATCGATTATGGATTCGAGGAAGTATCC
>NZ_JBWKOF010000005.1:84852-124646 GCF_059415945.1 Pseudomonas sp. GW821-FHT09H03
ACCGAGTTGTCTCAGGAAATTATGCGACCTGATACATGTCATCGATTATGGATTCGAGGAAGTATCCCTCCCGAAAAATCGGAACGCCAGGAGGGAGCCGACCGAGTTGTCTCAGGAAATTATGCGACCTGATACATGTCATCGATTATGGGTTCGAGGAAGCATCCCTCCCGAAAAGTCGGAACTCCAGGAGGGAGCCGACCGAGTTGTCTCAGGAAATTATGCGACCTGATACATTTCATCGATTATGGATTCGGCAAAGTATTTTCAGGTCGAAGGATACGTCCAATATCCCCCAATCGGCTCCCTCTCCCTCCGGGAGAGGGCTGGGGTGAGGGCTGGATCTACAGTCGAACCTAGCAGCTCGCTCACCCACGCTAAGCGGACGATGGTGGACCTGCAAAGCGGTTATTTGCGAGCTTCCAGAATCAGGTTGAACGGCGTTTCGGTGGCCCGGCGAAAGATCGAGAAACCGGCTTCGGTAAACACTTTGCGCAACCGCGCTTCCCCGGCCTGGGCACCGAGCCCGAGACCAACCTCCTGGGACAGCGAGTTGGGCGTGCAGATAAAGGTCGAGGCAGCGTAGAACAGTCGGCCTACCGGGGTGGCGTTGTCGTCGAGCGCGTCGTTGGCGAAGGGCTCGACCAGCAGCACGGTGCCGTCGGGTTTGAGCGATTCATAGGCGTGTTGCGCTGCACCCACCGGGTCGCCCATGTCGTGCAGGCAGTCGAAATAGCAGATCAGGTCGTAGTCGGTTCCAGGGTAGCTTTTTGCCGTGCCCTGGAAAAACCGCGCGCGGTCTGACACGCCACCTTCTTCGGCCCGCTGGGTGGCGACGGTCACGGAGGGCGCGTGGTAGTCAAAACCGACGAAGCGCGAGTCGGGAAATGCCTGGGCCATGATCACGGTCGAAGCGCCGTGGCCGCAGCCAACGTCCGCCACTTTAGCGCCGGCTTCAAGTTTTGCCACTACGCCATCGAGGGCCGGCAGCCATTCGGCGATCAGGTGTGCTTTGTACCCGGGCCGGAAGAAGCGTTCAGTGCCGCTGAACATGCACGGATGGTGATCGCCCCAGGCCAGGGCGCCATTGCCGCGCATGGCATTGACCAGTTTGTCCTTGTCATGAAAAAACGACGCAACCACGCCGACACCGCCAGCCACATACACCGGTGAGTCTTCGATGGCCAGCGCCAGGGCTTGCTCCTCGGGCAGGCGGAACTGACCGTCGCGGTGTTCCATATAACCGGAGGCAGCGTGGGCGCTGAGCCACTCGCGCAGCAGGCGGGGGTTGCAGCCGGTCTTGTCGGCGAGTGCTTCGGGGGTCACTGGCTGGCTGTCGGCCATGGCTCGGTACAGCCCGAGCTCTTCACCGAGGATGACATTGGCGAGCATTGCCGCGCCGCCCATGTCATTCACCAGTTTGCCCATGAAATCATTGAGTCTGGCCTCGTCCATCACGTGTGCTCCTAAGGCAGGATCACGGTCCAGAGGCTGGGTTTGCCTGGGCGTTCGCCGCTGGGCGGTGGTCGTGGGAATGGGCAGGATGGTAAGTGGTCCTGCGTGCATTAAGTCTAGTCTCGGGGCAGTGGGGTATTGCCTGGAGCGACGAATGCCCCAAACCGGTACCAACCCCTTGCGCGAGCGTGCTCGCATTGGCCGCGTGACGGCCGCCAAATCTCTTGCGACTGTACCCAGCCACCGTGGGAGCCGGCCTGCCGGCGATGGCAACCTTACAGCCGACTCATCCCTTGCAGCCGTCCCCCAATGCCTGTGCAACCAAGCCTGACGCCTGCACAGAGCCCCTTTACCCCGGCAACCGGAGCTGCGCACACAACCCACCCCCTTCACGATTGCTCAAGGTCAGCGACCCTCCAATCGCCATCGCCAGTTGCTGGGCAATCGCCAAACCCAACCCGGTGCCGCCGGTACTGCGATTCCTTGAATTTTCCACGCGGTAGAAGGGTTGCATGACTTGCGCCAGTTCCTCCTCGGCAATACCCGGCCCTCGATCCATGACTTTGACCAACAGGCTGCCGTCGGCCTTTTTTTCCACCCAAAGCTCTGCCGCGCCAGCGAATTTCAGTGCGTTGTCGGTCAGGTTGACCAGCACTCGCCTGAGCGCATGGGGGCGGGTGTCGATGACGCTGGCGCTCTTGCCAGCGAGCTGGACGTCTTTGCCCATGTCCTGATAGTCGAACACCAGGCTGTCAAGGAACGAGTCCAGGTCGGTGCGGCGGCTTTCTTCGGTGGCGCCGTGGATGCTGCGGGCATAGGCCACGCCTTCGCGTACCAAGTGCTCCATCTCGCCGAGGTCGTTGCAGAGTTTGTCTTTCTCGCTTGAGTCGTCCATGAATTCGGCGCGCAGTTTCATGCGCGTGATCGGGGTTTGCAGGTCGTGGGAGATGGCTGCCAGCAGTTGCATGCGTTCTTTGAGGTAGGCAGCGATGCGTGCCTGCATCGCGTTGAAGGCCTTGGCCGCGTGGGCGACTTCAGTCGGACCCTGTTCGTCGAGGAGCACCGGGTGGGCGTTGGGGTCCAGGGTTTCCACGGCATCGGCGAGGCGGGTCAGGGGACGGATGGCAATTCTCACGGCCAGCCAGGTACAGGCAAGCATCAGCGCCAGCTGCCCGAGCAATACGATCGGCAACCACGGCGACAATGGCTTCATGGCTGGCCGTACATCGATGGTCAGCGGGTTGCCGTCGGCCAGTTTCAGGTGAACCTGGAAGTGTTTTTTCGGCCCCGGGATCTCGGTAAAGGTCATGGGGTAGTCATGGCCGATGGCGTCTTTGATCGAAGCCATGGCGACTGGCGCATTGGGCATGTCCGGCGCCATGGCCGTCCCCGGCGAGCCGTCACTGAGCAAATAGCTGTAATTCTGCCGTTCCAGCTGCTGCAACCAGCTGGCGCGCTCTGCGGCGGGCAGGCGGTCGAGGATGGCGATGGAGGTCGAGACGTCGGTTTCCAGATTGCCGAGCATGGTGTTCTTCGCGCTTTCGTAGCGCTCGTAGTACTGCGCGCCGAAAGACAGCACCTGGGCCAGGATCAGGCCGATCAGGAAAATCAGCGACAGCCGCGAGGCCAGGGTGCGTGGCCAGCGCATTGGCAGCGTCATGACGGGGCACCGAGTATTTCCACCGGCAGCGAGAAAACGTAACCCTCGCTGCGCACGGTCTTGATGTAGGCCGGCTCGCGGGCGTCGTCCAGCAGGCGCTGGCGCAGACGGCTGACCAGCAGATCGATGGAACGGTCGAACAGGTCGGCGTCGCGGCCCTGGGTCAGGTTCAGCAGTTGATCGCGATTGAGCACCCGTTGCGGGTGGTCGAGGAACACCCGCAGCAAGCGATATTCGGCACCGCTCAGCGCCACCATGGTGCCGTCCTGATCCAGCAGGTGCCGGGCCGAGGTGTCCAGGCGCCAGCGCCCGAAAGCCAACAGCCGACCGCTTTCAGTGACGACCAGGTTCGGCGGCAGCATCCGCGTGCGGCGCAGCACGGCGTTGATGCGCGCGAGCAGTTCACGGGCAGCGAACGGCTTGGTCAGGTAGTCGTCGGCGCCCATTTCCAGGCCGATGATGCGGTCGGTCTCATCGTTGCGCGCGGTGAGCATCAGCACCGGCGTAGCTTTGTGTTTGCCCGCGCGCAACTCGCGGCAAAGCAGCAGGCCATCGTCACCCGGCATCATGATGTCCAGCACGATCAGGTCCACAGGCGTGGTTTCGAGGAATGCGCGCATCTGTCGCCCATCCGCCACGACAGTGGTGCGCAGGCCGTTCTTCTTCAGGTAGTTGCCGACCAGTTCGCGGATCTCGCGGTCATCGTCAACGATGAGGATGTGATCGATGTGCTCCATGGGGCGGGGCCTCTGATAAGTGGGAATGTCACACAGTCTATCGAGGCTTCGTGCGCCTGCCCGTCGCCCTTTGTATTGCAGTGTATCTGGCCTGCGTGTGGATACACACGGAGGCAAAAACGTGGTTTTTGCGCAGGTTTGTATCCCTCTGTATCCCGGCCGCGCGCAGATACGTACTGATTTATCCGGGCCGGTTCCCGACACATGCGCGATACCTTCCAGTCGTTAAATAGGTTCCATCGAGGCAAACCCAAGCGCCTCGGCCCAATCAACGATTTGACCTGTCGAAACCTTGAGGAACCGCCATGAACACCAAAGCCATCTACGCCGCTTGCCTGTTTGCCGCTTTGAACATCTGCACCTTGTCGGCCCGCGCCGAAGCTGATGTCAGCGCCAAACCCTACACCTACGGTACGCACCTGGACATCAAGAAAGTGGTGTCGGTGACCCAGGATGCTGCGCCTTCCTGCGGGGTGGTGAATGCCCAGCTGACTTACCTGGACTCCCAGAGCAAAACCCGGGTACTGGACTACCGCAAGCTTTCCGACAACTGCAACTCGGATAACTGAGCCCGGGTTCCCTCCCTCTAGAACAGGAAGAACATCATGAACAAGGTTACCCGCTACCTGACCGCTGTCGCGTTCGCCATGGCCGGTGCGGCCGCCCATGCCAACGCCACCGTCGAGCAAAGCGCTTGCGGCGCCAGCACCTGCTTTCAACTGACTACCGTAGCAGGGGAGGGCACTCATCGATTGCTCGCCGAGGATGGCTCCAGCCGCACACCGCAGGGGCAGATGGTTGCCGAGAATGGCTCCAGTCGCACGACCCAAGGGCAGTTGTTGGACAGCCAGCCAGTTTGAGGCGCTGGTGCAATCCACCCCTCACCCCAGCCCTCTCCCGAGGGAGAGGGAGCCGATCTTTATCGCTTTCAAGGCCGGGGTTCGACTCGATATTTCAGGTCGCGTTCTATTGTCCAGGCCCATATTCCAGAGGGTAGAGGGAGTCGAACCTCATCGCTTTCCAGGCCGGGGTTCGACTCGATATTTCAGGTCGCGTTCTATTGTCCAGGCCCATATTCCAGAGGGTAGTGGGAGTCGAACCTCATCGCTTTCAAGGCCCGAGTTCGACTCGATATTTCAGGTCGCAGTATCTCGCTCAGGCCCCTGCGTCAGCCCTTCTACCCAGAGGGGAAAGGGAGACGACCTTCATCGCTTTCAAGGCCCGAGTTCGACTCGATATTTCAGGTCGCAGTATCTCGCCCAGGCACCTCGGTCAGTCCCCTCTCCCTCGGGAGAGGGTTAGGGTGAGGGGTGGATCTTGAGCCTGACCACACATCAAAAGGTAAACCGCCATGTTACTCATCGCTTTCCTGGGCGGCATATTGACCGTCCTCAGTCCATGCATCCTCCCGGTCGTGCCGTTTCTGTTCGCCGGAGCCCATCGCACCCGCTCATCGATCCTGCTGGCCCTCGGCGGCATGGTCCTCACTTTCGCCCTGGTCTCCAGCCTGGCCGTGGTCAGCAGTGAGTGGGTGATCAAGGCCAGCAACACCGGCCGCCACGTCGCCCTGATCGTAATGGTGCTGTTCGCCCTGTCACTGATTTCCGCCCGGGTCGGCGACTGGCTGGCGCACCCCTTCGTGGTGCTGGGCAATCGCATCAATCCAGGCAGCCGGAAAGTGTCCGGCCCACTGTCCTCGATCATGATCGGCGTCGCGACCGGCCTGCTGTGGGCACCCTGTGCCGGGCCGATCCTGGGGGTCATCCTCACCAGCGCCATGCTGCAAGGCGCGAATGTCGGCACCAGTGTGTTGCTGGTGGCCTACGGCGCAGGGAGCGCCTTGTCGCTCGGCACCCTGATCTTCGCCGGGCGCGGGCTGGTCAATCGCTTGAAGCCGTCGATTCCGGTGACCGGTTGGCTGCGCCGCGGTGCTGGCGTTGCAGTGCTGGCCGGGGCCGCAGTGCTCTCCACCGGTGCCGATGACGTGCTGTTGGCCAACACCTCCTCCGAGGGTGTCAGCCGCGTCGAGAAAGGCGTACTGGAAGCCGTACCGAAAGTTGTCGATTACCTGGTCAGCAAGGTCAAGGCCGACAGCACCATGGATAACGGCAAAGGTGCGATGCCGTCGCTGTCGGGCGCCGTCGAATGGATCAACTCGCCGGCTCTGAGCAACGAATCGCTCAAAGGCAAAGTGGTGCTGGTGGATTTCTGGACCTTCGACTGCATCAACTGCAAGCACACCTTGCCCTACGTGAAGGACTGGGCGAAAAAATACCAGAAGGACGGCCTGGTGGTCATCGGTGTGCACACTCCCGAGTACGGTTTCGAACGCATCATCGATAACGTCAAGGCCAAGGTGCAGGAATACGGCATCACCTATCCGGTGGCGATCGACAACAACTATGCGATCTGGCGCAACTTCGGCAATCAGTACTGGCCTGCCCACTATCTGATTGATGCCAAGGGGCAGGTGCGTTACAGCCACTTTGGCGAAGGCAGTTATGAGGCTCAGGAGATGATGATTCAGCAGTTGCTGGAAGAGGCCAGGGCAGGCGCGAAAGCGGCATAAATACCGGCGCGGTCAATGGCTCACCGGTCCGTGGGCCATTGTACTTTTCTCCGGACCCCGGCGCCACGTCGCCGGCGGTGCGCCGAACTCACGGCGAAAGGCCCGGCTGAATGCCGTATCGGTCTGATAGCCCACCTCTTCGGCAATTCGTATCAGCGGGCTGTTGCTGCTGCGCAACAGGTTGGCGGCGAGCAACATCCGCCATTGCGTGAGGTACTGCATGGGCGGGCTGCCGACCAGTTTCAGGAAGCGCTCGGCCAGTACCGACCTCGATGTGCCAGCGGTGCTGGCCAGTTCATCCAGCGTCCAGGTGTGACCGGGATCTTTATGCAGGGCGTTGAGGGCAATTTCCCGTTTGGCGGTTACTGATTGTGAGCGCGCCGGGGCGCAACGCGAAATCTCCGGACGATCGGATAGGCCTGGCCAACTGGACACCGGAGGGTTTCGTTGGGCAGATGTTCAAGACCCTGGGCCGACACGTGCCACCCCCGCCGGGGGCCCAGCCGCCCTCGCAGTGGGGCACCGAAGCCTGGCTGCACGAGCATTTTGACGAGCGCCAGTTCCTGCTCCAGGTGACTCGCCGTACCTTCAACTTCCGCTATCGCTCGGCGGCCCATTTCATCGACGTCTTCCGCCGCTGGTACGGCCCGATCCACAAGGCGTTCGCCGCGCTGCCCAACGAAGGTGCGCTGGCGCTGGAAGCGGATCTGACGGAGTTGATCAATCGCCTGAACCGGGCCGGGGATAAGTCGGTGGTGGTGCCCAGTGAATATCTGGAGGTGGTGATTACCCGGCGCTGAGGCAACCCCTGCAGGAGCGGCCGTCCAGTTGAAAAGGTGCTGGCTGACCCATGCATAGACGCCTTGGCTTGGGCGAGTCCATTCAATTACAGGGGCGGGGGTGTTCGGAAAGTCGAACTGGTATGACTTAAGTCGGCCTTGAACCATCGAACCACTCCAGCGCCGTGCGCCACAGGCAGATCCCCAGAAAATACGCCGACATCAGCAGCCACAGTCCCATTACCAGCGGATTGATCACCGGGTGATTGAGCACCAGCGACAAACTGCACAGCAGCCAGACGGCGGTGACTGCGATGTTGATCGGCATGAAGCGGCGCACGCGAAACGGGTGCAGGAATTTCATTCGGGTCAGGGTCAGCAGGGCCAGACCGATGACCGTGACCAAGGTGATCCACGGCGAAGGGGCGATGATGTACAGGCACAGGGCAACCACATTCCAGGCGGCGGGGAAGCCCTGGAAGTAGTTGTCCTGGCTTTTCATGTTGACGTTGCAGAAACAAAATAGCGATGACACCAGAATCAGCGACACGCTAAACAGCAGGGTGTAGTCCGGCAACGGGATGTAGCGATAGATGAACAGTGCCGGGATAAACACATAGGTCAGGTAATCAATCACCAGGTCCAGAATCGAACCATCGAAGCCTGGCAGCACCGACTGCACATTGACCTTGCGCGCCAGCGCACCGTCCAGCCCGTCGACGATCAGGGCGACACCCAGCCACAGCAGGCAATGGGTCGGCTGGTTCTCCAGCAGGGCGAGGGTGGCCAGGAAGGCGGTGACTACGCCAGTGGCGGTAAAACCATGGGCGCCCCATGCTTTGAGCCTGGCGATGTGTAGAGTCGAAATCACGCGGGCGGTCTCCAGAAAATCAAGCAAGCCGGTCAACACTCCGGTAGCGGGGGCGGTATAGAACCGGGAGGGGTTGCAGGTATCGACCGGACATCCGGGGATAAGGTTCACCACCTGTGAATCCTGGCTTCGCAGCCAGCGACCGCGAATTAGCCGCGTCTGCGCGTCAGCCAAACGGAGGTGGCACATGTGCCGGTGAGGTCTATGGTTGTCTGACCGGACCAATCCCTTTGATGAGGACATCGTCATGAACACCAGCGATCTGCTCGAACAATTACTGCGGGCCGGCCAAGGCTCGATGACGCAGCAAGGCGGCGGTGGCGCAGCGGCGCAAGGCGGGCTCGGCGACCTGGGCGGATTGCTCGGCGGCTTGCTGGGCGGTGGTGCCGGGGCCGGTGGCGCTGGCGGCGCTGGATTGGGCGGTTTGCTTGGCGGACTGCTGGGTGGTGGTTCATCGAGGGGCGGCGCACCCATGGGCGGCCCGGCGCAAACCCGGTCTGGCAGCGGCGCCAATTATGCCGCGCTCGCTTCCCTCGGGATGATGGCGTTTCAGGCGTACCAGGCCTGGCAGCGCAGTCAGACATCGGCTCCGCAAGAGACACCGCGCACGGTGGACTTGCTGGCAGGTCCCGAAGTCGAGGAGCACAGCCATGCGATCCTGCGCGCGTTGATTGCGGCGGCCAAGGCCGATGGGCGCATTGACGACACAGAAAAGCTGATGATCAGCCGCGAAATCGGCCGCCACACCGACGACCCGCAATTGCAGCAGTGGCTCGACGATGAAGTTGCCAAACCACTGGATCCGGTTGAGGTGGCGCAGTCGGCGACAGACCCGGCCATGGCCTCGGAAATGTACCTGGCCAGTGTGATGCTGGTGGACGACCAACAGGACGCCGAGCGCAATTATCTGGACGAGCTGGCGGTGGCATTGCAGATCGACCCCGAATTGCAAGTGCACCTGGAGCAACAGGCCAGGGGCGGTGTTGTTTGATCGCATTGTGCTGCAGCTTGATTAGGGCGCCGTTGCTTCGCGGTCCCGTCTGTCCGGGCGATTTCAACGCTGATGGAATTATCCTGGCGCAGGTTTGCTCTGCTTAGTCAGGGGCGTTCGACTTCGACGCCCGACGCGAGCAGCAGGTGAACCATGGCCCGAAACCTGGATGACTACAACCGCATGCGTGACTTCTCGGCGACTTCAGAGCCCGCCGCCAACAAGCGCACGCGCAAGAAAACCGCCCAGGCCCACGGTTTGCAGTTTTGCATTCAAAAGCATGACGCCTCGCATCTGCACTATGACTTTCGCCTGGAGCTCGACGGCGCGCTGAAGAGTTGGGCAGTGCCCAAAGGCCCGTCCCTGGACCCCAAGGTCAAGCGCCTGGCGATCCATGTTGAAGACCATCCGCTGGAGTACGCGACCTTCGAGGGCAGCATTCCCGAAGGGCATTACGGCGCCGGTGATGTGATCGTGTGGGACCGTGGCGTGTGGATTCCCCAGGACGATGCCGAGCAGGCATACGCCAAGGGCCGGCTCAAGTTTGAATTGCAGGGAGAGAAGCTAAGTGGCCTGTGGAACCTGGTGCGCACGCACATGCCGGGTAAAAAGGAACAATGGTTCCTGATCAAGCACCAGGACGCGGCCGCCCGGCCGCAAACCGATTACGACGTACTGGTGGCCGAACCCGACAGCGTGCTCAGTGATCGCAGCATCATCGCCAAACAGACAAAACCGGCAGACAAACCCAAACCGGTCAAAAAGCCCAAGGCCAGCGCCCGCCAGGAAAAGTCACCACAGTTGACCGGTGCCCACAAAGCCGCATTGCCGCAATCGCTCAAACCGCAGCTGGCGACCCTGGTGGAAAAAGTCCCGGATGGCGCCTGGAGCTACGAAATCAAGTTCGACGGTTACCGGATCATGGCGCGTATCGACCACGACGAAGTGAAACTCACCACGCGAAATGGTCACGACTGGACCCACAAACTCCCCAAACAGGCCCAGGCGCTGGCCGCGCTGGGCCTCGAGTCGGCCTGGCTTGACGGTGAAATGGTGGTCGCGGACGAGCACGGCGTGCCGGATTTCCAGGCCCTGCAAAATGCCTTCGACTCGGATAACAGTGCCAATATCGTCTACTACCTGTTTGACCTGCCGTATCTCAATGGCGTCGACCTGCGCGAAGTGCCGGTGGAAGAACGCCGCGCCGCGCTGTCCACCGTGCTCAAGCCCGGTGAAAACCCGCTGCTGCGCTTCTCCGAGTCATTTGCCGAAGAGCCGCAAGCCTTGCTCAACAGTGCCTGTCAGATGCGCATGGAAGGGCTGATCGGCAAGCGCTTGGGGTCGGCGTATGTGTCACGGCGCAGCAGCGACTGGATCAAACTCAAGTGCAAGCATCGGCAGGAATTCGTCATTGTCGGCTTTACCGATCCGAAAGGTTCGCGCAGCGCCTTCGGTGCTTTGCTGCTCGGGCTGCATGATCGCGACAGTGGCGAGCTGCGCTACGCCGGCAAGGTGGGCACCGGCTTCAACGAAGCGACACTCAACAACATTCATAAGCAGTTAAAACCGTTGCAGACGAAAAAGCCTGCGGTGGTCAATCCACCGAGTGGCTTCGAGGCCAAGGATGTGCACTGGCTCAAGCCCGTATTGCTGGCGGAAGTGGCCTTCGCCGAAATGACCAAGGATGGCTCGGTGCGCCATGCGGTATTCCATGGGCTGCGCGATGACAAACCCGCCGAAGACATTACCGAGGAGCGTGCGAAAGTCGTGAAAACTTCCTCTGCTAAAACTTCTTCCATGAAAAAAAGCGCCACCGAAAAGCCGGCGGCGACGCCAAAGAAAACCGAACCGGCGCCGTCACAAATCGGCTTGGGCAAGGACCAGGTGCGAATTACGCATCCGGACCGGGTGATTGACGCCAGCAGCGGCACCACCAAAGTGCAACTGGCGCAGTATTACGCCAGCGTCGCCGAATGGATTCTGCCTGAGCTCAAGGATCGCCCGGTGGCGCTGGTACGCGCGCCGGACGGCATCGCCGGTGAGCTGTTCTTCCAGAAAAATGCCGAACGCCTGGCGATCCCCGGCATCACCACCCTGGACCAGAAACTCACCGGCCAGCCGATGATGGTCATCAACAACGCCGAAGCCCTGATCGGCGCGGTACAGATGAGCACCGTGGAGTTGCACACCTGGAACGCCACGGCGGATAAACTCGACAAGCCGGATCGCTTCGTGCTCGACCTCGACCCGGACCCGGCGCTGCCATGGAAAAGCATGGTCGAAGCGACGCAGCTGACGCTGTCGGTTCTGGATGAACTGGGGCTCAAGGCGTTTCTGAAAACCAGCGGCAGCAAGGGTATTCACATCGTGGTGCCATTGACCCGCAAACTCGGTTGGGATGAGGTCAAGGATTTCAGCCACGCCATTGTCAGCCACATGGCCAAATTGTTGCCGGAGCGATTTTCTGCGGTATCGGGCCCGAAAAACCGGGTGGGACGGATCTTTATCGATTACCTGCGCAACGGACTGGGCGCGACCACCATCTGCGCCTACGCCGTGCGAACCCGCGAAGGGTTGCCGGTGTCAGTGCCGGTGTTTCGTGAGGAAGTGGCTGAACTCAAGGGTGGCAATCAGTGGAATGTGCACAACGTGCATGAACGCCTGGCCGAAGTCGGCGATGAACCTTGGGCGGGGCTGGCGAAAACCCGGCAGTCGATCACAGCCGAGATGCGCAAGCGCATCGGCATGAAAAAAACCTGAAAACACGCTCCCGTGCAGGAGCAGCCTGCGGCAGCTCCTGCACAAGGTCATCGGTTACTTGATAAACGCCTGGAAGTCGGTACCCAGCTTGTCGATGGCTACCTTGAAGTCCTTGGCAGTGATCTTCTCGCTGGAGTTTTCCAGGGTGCTGCCGAAGACCTTGCGTACCACCTTGGCCACGGTCTGGTTGGTCTTGGCGTCGATAAACTCGGCTTCGAGGAACAGGGTGGTGTCCTGGTCACGATGGCCGGTTGCTGCCGAAACGCTACCCACTACTGCCGCGACAGGTACCACTTCATACCACTTCATGCCTTCGGTCTCGGCACTCACCCCGGTGATCGCCGCACGCATGATCAAGGGCTTGGAACCCGCCGGTGCGGTGGTGGAGACCACGCGGTATTTCTGCCCCAGGGTGGCTTTGGCCTTGCTGCTCATGTAGTTCTGGATTTCGCTGAGCGTCTGCTGATTGACTCGCTCATCGGGCTTGGGCGCCGGATACAGTTCCAGCTTGTTGAACACCACCGTGTCATAGGCATTGGCGTTCCACGATGGGCTGACCCAGCGCATGGCCGTCCCGCCGCTCGGCGTTTCGACTTCCTGCAGGTTGTTGTAGTTGGGCAGGAAGCCGGAGTACTGCTCCCGTTCAGTGACTTTCGAGGTGCAGCCGCCAAGCATCAGAGCGGCCAGTGCGGCGCCGACAAGCAGTTTTCGGGATGGGTTCATAGTGCCGTTTACTCCATGGTTAAAATCGTTTTTTTTTTATGTGCTGTCAGGGCATCAGAATAGCCAGATCATGTTTCCGTTTATAGCTGGAATCAAGGCATTGTCGAGCGGTCCACAGATTTTAGTGCCCTTAATGACATGAAACCGTAAACCGCCAGCGTCATTTACGACCGCAATGCAAAAGTGCGGTCCCCCGTGATGAGCGTAGATAGCACGGACAAAATCGCCACTGTTCTTTCGGTCAAATCAGGGTGCCGAGCCGGCCCCGCTGCCTCCATAAGCGTTTCTTGCCAGCGGGCGGCTGCCAGCCGCGGCGCATTGGTCGGTCGGTCAATGGGACAAAAATAACCATGGTGAGATCTTTTTGCAGTCGCCATTTTTCTATCGAACACCTGAGCGCCGGCTTGGGCAATGGGAAATCCTGCACACTGGAGCATGGCCGCTATGCATCGCGCAACAGGTCGTTGGCATTGAGCAGTTCGTAAGCGATTTGCGGTCGGTTTTCCATGGCCCGGCGGATGGCGGCGGGGATGGCCGCGCGGGTCTTGCGGCACAGGCCGGGCAGTTCGGCGATGTTGATGCCGATGCCGCGCATGGTCCGTACTTCGTTGAAGCCGGGGGCGATGTTAACGCGTATGCCCAGTTGCTCGAACATGCGTCGTTGCAAGTGCTCCAGGTCGCTCAGGCTTTGCAGGTTTTCCAGGCGCTCGATCAGGCGTTTTTCTTCGGCGCGGGTCAGAAACAGGATGCGCAGGTCCGCCCCCGGTGTGTCCAGCAGCGGGTCACGCCCGCAGTCGCAGGCGCCGGGTGGGCAGGGTTGGCGAAGAGGAATGGCGGTGGTCATGGGGTTCAATCATAGAGCGCTGTGATTGATTTTGCCCATAGGGTTTTGACTGAATTACATCAAGTGTGGGAGCGGGCTTGCTCGCGAAAGCGCAGTGTCAGTCGACTTCAATTTTGAATGTCAGTGCGCTTTCGCGAGCAAGCCCGCTCCCACAGGGGGGCTTGCGGTGAAACTTGTTACCTTATTTCAGGACCAGCATCCGGTAAACGCCATCCTCGACTTCAATCCCGTGGGTGTCGTGGGTGAAGCCCGGGAAGGAGGTGTCGAAGGCTTCCAGGGCCTTGAGGTAGGCCAGCAACGGCCCGTCCGCAGGGCCTGCGTTCTCGCCCGGCATGAGCAGCGGGATGCCTGGCGGGTAAGGCACGATACCGGTCGCTGCGAGGCGTCCGGCGGCCTGGTCGAGCGTCACCAGTTCAATCTCGTTGCGCACCAGTTTTTCGTAGGCCTCCACTGGGCTGAACTCGGCTTTGGGCAGGGTGCCGAAGGCCTGGGACATGTTGTAGGTGGTCTTGTGTTTCTTCATGGCGGCGAAGATTTCGTCGGCCAGGTCCTTGAGGCCCATGCCGCCATAGCGTTGCTGGTTGGCGCTGTACAGGTCGGGCAGGCACAGCTCGAGGTCGGCGTTGTCGTCGTAGTCACGCTTGAAGTCCAGCAGGGCGTTGAGCAGCGTGCCCCACTTGCCTTTGGTGATACCGATGGAGAACAGGAACAGGATGGTGAAGTCGGTGGTTTTCTCCACGACTATGCCCTGGCGGCTCAGGTAGGCGGTGATGACGCAAGCCGGAATACCGCTGGCCAGCAGGTTGCCGTCGTCGCCCATGCCCGGGCTGAGTACCGAGACCTTGATCGGGTCGAGCATGCAATAGCCGTCTTCGATGTCGCCGAAGCCGTGCCAAACCTCGTTGGGATGCAGTACCCAGCAATTTTGGTCGGTTTTGAGCTGCACCGGGTCGACTTCATGGAACGGCACGGTGGTGGCTCCGACTTTTACGGTCGGCGGCTGCCAGCAGGTGAAGAACCAGTCATCCTTGCTCTGCATCTCGTTGTGCATGCGCGAGAGGACCTGGCGGAAGCTGATGGCTTCTTCGATCGACTCGGTCGTGAGGATTTGCCCGCTCGGCGCCTCCATCATCGCCGAGCTGACGTCGCAGGACGCCATGATCGCGTAGTTCGGCGAGGTCGAGGCATGCATCATGTACGATTCGTTGAAGCGCGCGTGTTCGATCGGGTTGCGGCCGTTGCGCACGTGAATCATCGACGCTTGGGACAGGGCGGCCAGCAACTTGTGGGTCGACTGGGTAGCGAACACGGTCGGTTTCGATTCGTCGTGATCTTCAGGGTTGCCGTGCATGGCGTGGCGCCCGGCGTACAGCGGGTTGAAACGCGCATAGCCGTACCAGGCTTCGTCAAAATGCAGGCGGTCGACGCTTTCGCCCAGCAACTCTTCGACGCGGGTGACGTTGTAGGTCAGGCCGTCGTAGGTGGAGTTGGTAACGATCGCGTGCACCGGAGTCGGGTCGATGCCTTCCTTGACCAGCGGGTTGCTCGCAATTGCCGCCTTCACGCCTGCGGCGCTAAGGGTTTGCGGCAGGATCGGGCCGATGATGCCGTAGCGGTTGCGGGTCGGCACCAGGTAGGTCGGCAGGGCCCCGGACAGGGTCATCGCATGTTCGGCGGACTTGTGGCAGTTACGGTCGCACAGGGCGATCTGGTTGCGCGTAACGCTGGCCATGAGGATGACGCGGTTGGACATCGACGAGCCGTTGGTCACGTAGTAGGTGCGGTGCGCGCCGAAGACCTTGGCGGCATAACGCTCGCCCTGGCCGATGGGGCCGCTATGGTCGAGCAGCGAGCCGAGTTCGCCAACGGAAATCGACAGGTCGGAACGCAGCAGGTTTTCCCCGAAGAACTCGTAGAAGGCCCGCCCGGCGGTGCTTTTCAAAAACGCCGTACCGCCGGCATGGCCGGGGGTGTGCCAGGAGTATTCATAGGTGCGGGCAAACTTCACCAGCGCACCGAACATCGGCGGCAGTGCGGCCTGGCGATAGCGTTCGATGGCCGCGAGGATGCGCCCGCTGAGGAAGCGCGAGGTGTCCTCGGGCAACCAGATGAAGTCGTCGGCATGTTGCATGACCAGCAGTGGAATGCTCGACGCAGTGGTCCGGTCGCTGATCAGGAACACCGGCACCCGGGTGTTGCGCTCACGCAGCTTGACCAGCAGTTTGATGCAGTCTTCGTGGTCTTTGCTTTCGTCCATTTCCCAGTGGATCAGCAAGCATTGCACTGCAGTGTCTGTGCGCAGGATCGACGCAGTGTCCTTGAGGCTTTCCGACGCCAGAACACTGACGCCTCGTCCTTCGAGATCGTGAACCAACTGATCCAGAGCGCGGCCGAACACCGTACGTTTATCCGGTGGGGGGCTGGCCAGCAGCGCGAGCATCCCGAGGGAATGTTTATAGTCCGTCATGATTGAACCTCCAAAGTGGATTTATTCAGGTTATTGACCGGCACTGGCTCACCAGTGAGGTGCTGCGCGCTGACGGTTTGCGTCGGTACGCTGTTGTTGAGAGCTTCGAGGCGAATCAGGCGGTTGTTGACGAAGCCGAACATGGTGTAGCCGAAAATGGTCGCCGCGCCGCCCAGCATTACTGCCTGTGCGCCGGAACTGTAGAGCGCCAGGTAGCTGTAGGCCGCCGCGACGAGCGCAATGATGTTGGTCGCCAGGGCCTTGCTTTGCGGCACGTTGGAGACTTTTTGCATGGTCATGATTGCGGCCATCGAGAGGATGTACGGCACCAGGTTGGTGACCACCGCGAGGTTGACCAGGGTGTCGAACTGTTTGCTCAGGTCAGGACTGATGGTGAGCAAGGCCAGCGCAGTCTGTGCCGCCAGCAGCACCAGCATGCCGATAATCGGTGTCCCGGCCTTGTTGGCCTTGGCGAAGATCGGAATGAAGTAACCGGTGTCAGCCGAGCTTTTGTAGACCTGGGCAATGGTGAACTGCCAGCCCAGCAACGAGCCGACGCAGGCGAGGACCATTGCGGCCATCACGATGTTGCCGATCATGGGGTTGAACATCTTGGCGAAGACCAGCCCGAACGGTGCGGTAGAGGCGGCCAGTTCCGGGTTGTCGATGATGCCGGCGATGACGTTGGTGGAGACGATGTAGATCACTGCCGCGCCCAGGGTGCCGCCCAGTACCGCGATGGGTACGTTGCGCTCCGGGTTTTCCACCGCGTCGGTGTTGGCGCACGCCGATTCCAGGCCAAGGAAGGCCCACAGGGTAATCGCCACCGAGGCGCCTGCGGCTTCGAGCATGCCCATGTTGTGCGGGTTCCAGCCGGCCGCATAGACGCTGCTGTCGAACCAGAACCAGCCGATGGTGGATACCAGCACCACCGGGGCAATTACACCCCAGACGGTGACCGCGCCGATGCGACCGGTGATATTCGCGCCGCCGAAGTTGGCGAAGGTGGTGATCCATAGCAAGGCAATGGTCGCCAGACCGACTTGCAGCGGATCGAGTTTGACGTCGAGCAACACCTGTATGTAGCCGACCGCGGTAATACTGATTGCCACGTTGGCAATCAACAGCGACAGGCCATAGGTGTAGTTGGTGATGTAGTTACCGGCTTTACCGAAGGTGTATTCGGCATAACCGCCCATGCCGCCAGTCTTGCGACTGAGCATCCCGCAACGGGCAAAGGCATAAGCCAGTGCCAGGGAGCCGGTGGCTGTGATCAGCCAGGAAAGAATCGAGATTCCGCCCACTTCGGCAAGTTTCGTTGGCAACAGAATGATGCCTGAGCCCAACATGTTGACGGCAGTCAACATTGTCAGTTGCCCCACTGTCATTTTCTTCGCGACTGACATTCAGATGCCTCATTGGTTGCTGAGAGTGTGTGTTATCTATAGCAAAGGTTTGGAATGTCGCAAGAAATGACCGTCATAGATTTGACTCAGGTCAGTCCGACGAACGGTAGGGCACTATACTGGCCCCGCGCTGCTCTGTAATTCGCGAAAATCATTTTATTTTCAAATGGTTAAGGATTAGCGATGCGTAATACAGGGATCGCGTTGGTTTCTCTGGCAATGGTGGCAACGGCAGGCGCTGCCCACGGCAGGGATTTGAAGGATGGCGACCGCTACCAGTGCAGTTGGGGTGCGGGTACTGCCGCCAGGGCACAGGAACTCAAGCTCTCGGGGGTTTCACTGTATGCTGCGCGGCAGAAAATCCAGGCCTACAAGTTCTCCCGCAGCTGGATGCGCATGATGGCAATGGGCATTACCGAGCAAACCTATGACAGCGCCTCGCGGTTGAAACCGGAGGCGATCCGCCAGGGTTTTTATCAAGACTGCCTCAAGTACAAGCTGGCGCGGAAATAAACCAATAGCCGTACCCGCGTGTGCCTGGTCCGGATCATCAAACCTGTGGGAGCCGGCTAGTCGGCGATGGCGACGGCGATGTCAACTAATCCCGGCGCGCGGCTGCCGAGGTTGAGTGTCAATGGCGAACAAGTGAACAAGGGTGTGGAGTTGAAACTGTTCGGCGAGTCGGTGGACGGCCTGGGTTTGCTGGCCGGAGCGACCTGGATGGACACCGGGCAGAGGAAGGCGTCCAGCGACCTCAACCGCCAACAACTACCTGACCAAGGGTGAGCCGCGAACGTTGCAGCTGTCGGTGACTGTTGATTTCTAAAAGGTAGAGCTGCGCAACAAAGAACTGTAGGAGCGAGCAGGCTCCTACAAGTCGGCAATCAATTCATCTTGCTGTGATCATGGGTCATCTTGCTGTGATCCATGGTGTCCAGCGCCTTGGCCACGGCTTCAACCTGAATCGTCTCTTTCTCGCCCTTGGCATTTTCCACGGTCAGGGTCAGCGGTACCTTGTCGCCTTCTTTGATCTGCGCGGTCAGGTTCATCAGCATGATGTGATAGCCGTGGGGATCAAAACTCACCGGCTTGCCCGCCGGCAGCGCCACGGATTGCACCTGCTGCATCTTCATCACGTCGTCCTGCATGCTCGACTGGTGAATCTGCACGGTTTTCGCCACGGGCGATTGCACGCTCAGCAGCTTGCTGTCTTCGCTGGCGGTGAGCGTCATGAAGGCGCCGCTCGAAGGCTGACCGGCGACTGTTGCACGTACCCAGGCATCCTCGATTTGAGTTTGCGCCAACACTTGCCAGCTCATGCCGATCAGGGAAAGGCCCAGCGCCAGTTGCTTGCAGCGTTGCGCAAAGCGGTTTTTTGCCAGTGGGGCATTCATTCAGCAAACCTCCATCACGGTGAGCAGGTCTTCTGCGCACTCTTTTGCCGTCAGGGACGTGGACAAGCCCAGGCGCAGGTTGCCCCGGGAGTCGAAGACAAAACTGGTCGCGGTATGGGAGAGGGTATAGGTATCGCCGCTCGGGACCTTTTCAAAGAACACACCGAACTCCTTGGCGGTGGCGGCGGTTTCTTCGAGGGTGCCGTACAGCGCTTCAAAACTCGGGTCGAAGGCCTTGACGTATTTGTCGAGCAGTTCGGGGGTGTCGCGTTCGGGGTCCAGGGTGATGAAGATCACCTGCAGTCTTTCGCCGTCGCGGCCCATCAGTTTCTTCGCCTGGGCGGCGCGGGCCAAGGTGGTCGGGCAGACGGCCGGGCATTGGGTGAAACCGAAGAAAATCATCGGCATCATGCCGCGATAGCTGCCCAGCATGCGGGTTTCGCCCTGGGTGTCCTTGAGCTTGAAGTTACGCCCCATGATCTTGTCGCTGAGGTCCTTGCCGTACTTGAACGACAGCTTGCTGCTGCCATCGCAGCCGGCGAGCAGGCCCAGGCTCAACAGGCCCATGCCTTGCAGGAGGGTTCGGCGGGTATACAGAGTACTCATGCAGAAAAATATCCTGTGAAGCCTGCCGGATTATCGGCAGGTTGACGGATCAGTCGTGAAAAACCCGGGGATGGTACCAAACTGTGCTGGTGCGGGACGGGCGGATTCGACCATTGGACCGATGCCAAGGCGTGACATAGTGTCGCGCTGGAGATTGAGGGTGAATACAATTTCAGTGAGGGTCTTTGGGCAAAAACCAGGCCTGTGGCGAGGGGGCTTGCCACAGCCAATCCCCCTTACTACGGCAAGCCTCCTTACGACTGTGTTTCGGGTATTGCGTGCCATCGGGTTTAACGACGCAGTTTCGCGCAATGATCCTGTTCCGGCTGAGCCGCCGTGTACCACACGTAATCCGCATTGTCGGCCGTTACCGTCTTGCCCACCTCGGCCAGAATCAACACCGCATCAACTTTACCTGCACCCAGGTCCTTGAGGTGCAGCGGCACACCCAGGTCCTTGCGCACATGGAAGGCGCCAGCCAGCAACAGCGCAGGGGTCGGTGCGGTAATCAGGCGTTCGGCCATGCGTCGGTCACGCTGCTGTTGCACGGCAAGCATCGCCGGCATCTGCGCGTCGGGCAGTAGGCCGCAATGGGATTGGCGGATGTCTTCCAGCAGGGTCGCCTGCACCTGTTTCGTGGTCGAGGCGCTGCCTTCAAGCACCGGGCGCTGTTTGTAGATCTGCATGATCTGCGCACGGTCGAGGTTGGCTGACAGCAGCGGATACGGCTGGCGCAAGGCGTAGGTCACCAGGGCGCCATAAACGCTCCAGTCCCAGTTGGCCTGCCAGGCCAACGCCTTGAAGGGGTCGGCCACAGGCTCACCGGCTCGAATGGCCGCCTGGGCGGCATCGACCCTGGCCTGCTGGTCGGGATTGAGCATTTCCATCAGCAGGCTGCCTTGTGCCCGTTGCGCCGCCAGTTCGCGCAGCAGCCACAGTTGCAGGGCGTGGTGATCCGGGTTGTCGTGCTGTTCGCCGACCAGCACGCGGAGCGCAACGGCCAGGCGCTGGACCAGCTCCTGGGGTGTCAGCGTACGGCCCGTGGCCAGTTCGCGGATAACGCCCAGGTCAGTGTGATCTCGCCCCTCGGGAGCAATCGGTGCCGGAGGCGGCGTGACGTGATGGGTTTGGCAGGCAGCCAGCAGGCTGAATGCACAGAGCAACAGAAAGCGCATCGGATTTCCTTGTATTGGCAAAGGCCCCTCCACCAGAGGAGGGGGCGATTCAGCGCGCGATGATCAACGGGTGACCACGTTCCGGATGTTGCTGGATCAACACCTGCAACCCATACACCGCCGCCAGCGCATCGGCGGTCAGCACGTTTGCCGGTGTACCGTAGGCATGGGGCAGGCCGTCCTGCAGCAACAGCAGATGATCGCAATAACGCGCGGCCAGGTTGAGGTCGTGAAGGATCACCAGCACCGCCGCACCGCGCCCGGCGAAGTCGCGCACCGCTTGCAGAATGGTGTGCTGGTGCAACGGGTCGAGCATCGAGGTTGGCTCATCGAGCAGCAGGGTCTGGCCTTCAGCGCCCGGCCACAACTGGGCGAGTACCCGCGCCAGATGTACGCGCTGGCGTTCACCCCCGGACAGGGCCAGATAGCTGCGCCCGGCCAGGTGCAGGGCATCGGCGGCCCGCAGCGCCTCGGCGACAATTTCCGCGTCGCGCACGCGGCCACTGGCGTGAGGCAGGCGACCCATGCCCACGACCTCATTGACCGAGAAAGCAAAGTTCAGGCTCGAACTCTGCGGCAACACGGCCAGGCGTCTCGCCCGCTCCTGACCCGGCCAGTCGGCAAGCTTGCGCTCGTCGAGGCTGACTGTGCCTTCATTGGCCGGCAATTCACCGCACAAGGCGGCGAGCAGGGTGCTTTTGCCCGCGCCGTTCGGCCCGAGCACGCCAAGTACTTCACCGGGGCGCAGGGCGATATCGATGTTCGCCAGTACCGTGCGTTGGCCACGGCGTACCAGCAAATTGTTTGCCCGCAGCATCAGGAGCGCCCTCGTACCAGCAGATAGAGAAAGAAGGGAGCACCAATCAGCGCTGTGACGATGCCGATCGGCAACTCGGCCGGCGCCAGCAGCAGGCGCGCGGCCAGATCGGCCAGCAGCAACAGGCTGGCACCGGCCAGCAACGAGGCGGGCAGCAACACCCGGTGATCTGGACCGACCAGCAGGCGCATCAGATGCGGCACCACCAGACCGATGAATCCGATCAGGCCGGCCGCAGCAACAGCGGCGCCGACACCCAGTGCGGTACAGAACACCAGTTCCAGCTTGATCCGCTCGATATTAAAGCCCAGGTGGCGGGCCTCGGATTCGCCCAGCAGCATCGCATTGAGCGCCGCCGCCCGGCGTGGCAACCACAGCGCCACGCCGACGGCCACGATCAGCAACGGCCACAAACGCGGGTAGCTTGCGCCGTTGAGGCTGCCCAGGTTCCAGAAGGTCAGGGTGCGTAAGGTCGCGTCATCGGCCAGGTAAGTAAACAGCCCGACCCCGGCACCGGCCATGGCCGTCATCGCCACGCCTGCCAACAGCATGGTGGCGACATCAGTCTGCCCGTTCTTGCGGCCAAAGCGATACACCACCGCCGTGACGATCAGGCCGCCAGCGAAGGCGCAGACTGACAGCAGGTAGGGTTCGACAGCGGGTGGAATGCCGCCAAGCAGGCTGCCACCGACAATGGCGATGGCCGCACCGAGTGCCGCACCGCCAGAGACACCGACCAGGCCCGGGTCCGCCAGGGGGTTGCGGAATAACCCCTGCATCGCCACGCCGGACAACGCCAGTACCGAGCCGACAGAAATCCCCAGCAGGCTGCGCGGCAAACGAATCTGCCCCAGGATCAGTTCCGCTTGTTGGGTGTCGCCAACGTCGAGCGGCAAGCCGAGCAAGCGCAGCCCGGCCAGCAAGGTATCACTTAGGGGCAGACTGACCGGTCCCAGGGCAAGGGACAGCCAGAACACCAGGATCAGCAACAACCCCAGGAAGATCAGTGTCGGACGCGGCCGGAAAATGGCCGTCATTGGCTGATCCCGGCGGTTTTTACGTCCGGGTAGAACGCTGCGCAGAGACGGCTCAGGGCATCCGGTACGCGCGGGCCAAGACCGCCGACCAGCAGCGTCGGATCGATCACCAGCACCCGGCCATCACGCCCGGCGCGGGTTTGCGCCAGGATCGGGTTCTGCTGCAGCAGCGCCGCACGTGCCGCGTCACCCTCCAGGCGACCACCGGCGAAGATGATCACCTGCGGGTCCAGGGCCAGCATGGCTTCGTTGGAGACCGGTTTATAGCCGTTGTGCTCGCCCAGGCTTGTGCCACCGGCCTGCTCGATCATCCAGGCCGCCAGGGTGTCTTTGCCCGCGACCTGCAGATTGCCACCGGAGTGGCTGAGCAGCATCAACACCCGCGGTGCCGGGTGTCGCTGTTGTGCTTGCTTGACCCAGTCAGCCTGGGCTTGCAGGCGCTTGAGGTAACCGGCCGTCTGGGCTTGCGCTTCGGTTTGCTTGCCCAGCAATTGGCCGAGCTCAGTCAGGTTGTGTTGCAGGGCCGCTACGTCAGCCTTCGCCGAGAGCATTTCAATGCGCACGCCGGCGGCCTTGAGCTGCTCCAGCACCGGTGGCGGCCCCATTTCAGTGCTGCCCACCAGAATGTCCGGCTTCAGGGCCAGAATGCCTTCGGCGGCCAGTGCGCGTTGGTAGCCGACGCTTGGCAGGCTGCGCAATGTCTGCGGGTGCTGACTGGTGCTGTCGACACCCACCAGTCGGCCTTCGCCACCGAGGGCGACCACCCATTCGCTGAATGCGCCACCGGCGCTGACCCAGCGCTGGGGCAGGGCGTCGGCGACGGCCATCTGGCTGACGAGCACGCCGGCACAGGCAAGCAGTGTTTTCATACGCATCGGGACTATTCCTTAGGCGATCACAGTGGTGCGGTTTCTGCCAGGGCACGCCAGTCGTCACGCTCGGTAATGCCCGGCTTGCGCACGCCGAACAACTGGATGACCCGTTCGCCTGCAGCATCGAAACCTTCGTAGCGGGTGATGATGCCATCGACGCTCGGCTTTCGCACACGCCACAGTTCGCAGGCAAGCCTGTTCCACCAGGATCGCGGGTGCATGGTGATTGGGGGGCACTGCACAAATCTGTAGGGGCCGGCTTGCGGGCGATGGCGTTGCGGTGGGCGACGCAATATTTGAGGCCGTCATCGCTGGCAAGCCAGCTCAAATAAGGTACCGAGGTCTTCAGTAATTCATCCCGTCATCAATCGCGATGCCTTTCGCACGCATCGCCTTGATCAGTTCGCCGCGGGTACCGGGCAGGTTGAGCATGGTACTGGCGCGCAATGCGGCGATTTCTTCAGCGGTATAGGGCTGGTAATCGGCCGGCACGCTTTGACCCGCCATCCCGTCTTTGCGCATCAGCCAGTTGAGCAGGTCGGCGAGTTGCGCATTGTTCAATGCCGATTGCGACATGCCGGGCACGCGCACGAGAAATTCACGGCCCCCCGGGACTTTCAGGAAATTGCCGACAAAGCCTTTCATCCTTGGCGTGTCGTTGGCGGCGGAGCCCGTACCGTCACCCAAATGGCAACCGGCGCATTGCAACTGGTAGTTCACGCCAACGCTGTAGCCGGCACGGGCAATTTCTTTTTGCGCTAGTTCGTTACCTGGTGCGTGACGCTGCGTCGGGTCGGGAATGGCACGGGCATAGGCAAGCGGGGCGCTCAGGGCGCAGACGAGACCGAGCAATATCAAAGTACGCATGCATCCAACTCCGCTGATGACCGGTTTTGCCCTGGATCTCTGTGGAAGCGCCCATGCTCCGGGCGGCGTTCCGACGATGGACTTGAGAACACCGCGTTTAGCCAGTAAACACGCGTTATCGTTAACGACCATCGTCGGAACGCCGCCCGGAGCATGCTCGCTCCTACAGGTGCAGTGAGCAGAAAAAAAGAAATGCAGTCAGAAAAAAAACGCCGGTTGCGTGAGCAACCGGCGCAAAGTGCGCGTTAAACGGCGACGCCACGAATGACCGAAACGGTGCAGTGGTAGATGTGCGACTTGGCGGCCAGGCACCAGTTCACATCGTTGTTGTTGAACGGGCGGTAGGCCGGCTCTTCACTGTCGTTACGGGTGCAGGCGCACTGGGCGCAGCTTTGTTTGCCGCAGCAGTCGTTGTACGAAATGATGTAGTCCTTGCCGTCGGCCGGGTTGCGGCAAGTGCCGATCCAGGTCACTTGCGAGGCCTCGGTGCCCGGCGGGCAGGAGGTCACGGAGCCGCCGCAGCAGCTGCACAGAAAGCCGTCGATGGAGCAGTAGCGCCAGTAGTCGCAGCTGTTCGGATCACCCGGGTCACCGGCTTGCGCAGGTTCGGCGGCCAAGGCCTTGCTGGTGCGATCCAGCGGCAGCAGCAGGGGCAGGGCGGCACCGGCCACCATCAGCGAGCCCATGCGCGCCAGCAGTTTACGGCGCGAAGTGGTGTCGGCCACACGGCGAGTCGAACGCTCAAACAACAGATCCAGCAGTTTCATAAAGGTCTCCCTGCCTTAATCAGTGGCTATGGCCGTGGCTGTGGTCGTGGGTGTGCGGTTGGGCATTGAGGTACTGCTGCAGCGTGGCGTGCTTGAGATGCTCGACCTCGAACAGGCTGTCCAGGTGCTCGCGGGAGTTGACCAGGCCTTTGGCGCGCAGGGTGCCGGACTTGTCGATCAGCGCGGCGTACGGCAGCTTGCCGATCTGGTAGGTCATGCCCACTTGCGGCCCGACCACGTAGGTCGCATCTTCCAGTTTGTGCTCGCGGATCAGCGCTTGCTGGGCGTCCATGTCGCCGTCGCTGACGAACACCACGTCGAGGCTGCCCGCTTGTTCCTTGGCGATGGACTTGATCGCCGGCAGCAGCGACTTGCAGATCGGGCAGGTCGGCGAGAGGAAGAACAGCAGTTGCGATTTTTCACCGGCATAGCCGAAGTTCACCGGGCGGCCGTGACGGTCCGAAGCGGTGATCTGTGGCGCGGCGTCGTTGACCGCCACGCCTTTGTCGACCATCAGCGCGCCGGCTGGCGCCAGGCGCCCGTGCAATACACCAATCTGGCGCACCAGGCCCATGACGACAAACGACACGGCCACCAGCAGCACCCAGAGCAGAACGTTGGAAACAATCAAGCCTTCCATTTCGATTACCTACCAATCAGTTTGAGCAGAAGAGGGGAGTTCGCCAGCAAGCCATCGGCGGCGGCGTAGATGAGCAGCGCAACAGCGGCGGCGGCCAGGGTCACGAAGCCATCGAACAGGTTAAGGTCGCGGGCCACTGGCGCCACGCTGGCCAGCAGGGCCAGTGCTACCAGCGCACTGTTGCGCAGCAGCAGGACCGGGCGCAGGGGTTGCGCCTGGTCGGGACCGGCGCAACCGCAGTCGATGTCCGCGCGACCACGCCACAGGTTGATGCCGATGGCGGCGGCGTACAGGGCCAACAGGCTGGCGGCGGCCACTGCGGCCCAGCCACGGGTGGCCGGAACCAGCAGGGCGAACGCGACGGCCAGTTCCACCAACGGAACCAGGCGCGCGCCCGGACGCACCAGCGCCTGTGGCAGCAGTTGGTAGTCCGCCAGTTGCCGGGCGAAACGGGCCGGTGCGCGCAACTTGTGGGTCGCGGCACTGGCCAGCAACGCCGCTATGGAGAGCGCACTGGCAATGATGAAGATCGGATCTGTGTGCATGGCCGAACCTCTTAGTAGCTCAGGACCTGAGTCGCGGTTTTTGCGACTTTAGGCATGCTGCCGGCGAGCTTGTTGGTCTTGAGGTCGAAGATCTGCAAACCACCTTCCACGTCGGTGCCCAGCAACAACGGTTTGTCATCGCCGGTGGCCTGCATGCTCCACACCGGAGCCGGGGCTTCGAGGGTGGCTATCTTCTTGTGAGTCTTGAGGTCGAACGCCCAGATCAACGGGCTCGGGTCTTCCCACTTCATTGCTTCATGGGCGTCGTGCATCAGCACGTACAAGCGATCCAGCTTCGGCGCCACAGCCATCAGTTGCCAGCCACCCGGTGCCCATCCGGCTTTCTTTTCTTCGTCGGTGGTCAGCGACCAGGCCGGCAGGATCTTCGGCGCGTCGCCGGAGAAGTCCACCCCACGCACGGTGCCCGTGGTGGTGGTGAAGTAGTAGGTGTCGCCGACGTTGACTGCACGCTCCACCAGTTTTTCCGCGTTCGGATCGAAGAACGGTGTACGACTGCGCGCGGTTTCCTGGCCCTGGTCGTTGAGGGTCAGCACTTGCAGGCTGCCGTCGCCACACAGCGAGGCGAAGCGGCGGTTGCCGATCGGGTAGATAAGCACGCAACCGGGAATGGCGATTTCCGTGGCGACGGCCTTGGCCTGGGTGTCGACCACCGTCACCGAGGTCGACGGGGTGAAGTTGTAGACGTAGACGAATTTGTCGTCGCCGCTTGGCTTGAGCGAGTAACGCTGGGTCAGCGATTCGGCGCGCTTGTTCGGGATCAGCACTTCCCAGGCTGGCGACAGGGTCGAGCTGTCCCAGGCGGTCAGCACGTCGGTGCGGGTGCCACGGGTACCACGGGAGTACCAGATGTCCGCACTGTAGAGCGTCTTTTTGTCATGGCTGAGGGTCGACGGCGCAGCGAATCCGGTTGGCACCATGCCGAGGATGCGCTTCTGGTCCGGGTCGACCACGGTGACACGGCCGGCCACGAAGCTGTCGAACTCGACGTCGATGACGAACGCGCGGTGAGCTTCTGGAGGGAACGCCAGAACAGTCTGGCCGATCGTACCGGCGGGCAGATCCGCGTGGGCACTGTTCAAACCGAGTACAAGCAGGCTCAGGCCAAGCGCTGACTGTACGGAGATCCTGTTTGTTCGCATAAGGGGAACTTCCTGAATTGTTGGTAACGCGGATCGCGGGTGCTTTGGCAGATTCTTGCCATTGAATTCTGCCTTGGCCGGCAATCGGGAGAATTGCTGTGGCTGCCAACTGTTTGTGTGTCTGTGCCAGTGTCATGAAACTGGCTGGTCAGCCTGATAGGGCGGGGGGCGTCAGACTGTGAAGGAGCGAAAGTGAACGCCTGTGACCAGGGGGGGCCTTAGGGGGCTTGTGGGGAAGGGGCTTCTGTGGCGAGGGGGCTTGCCGGACCGCCGCACCGCCCCGTTCGGCGGCGAAGCCGCCGCAGATTCAGGCACCTCGGTCTGTCGGAAGAATCGTCGGGGGCCGCTTCGCGACCCAACGGGGCGGTGCGGCGGTCCGACAAGCCCCCTCGCCACAGGCAAGCCCCTCATCTCAGAGTAAGCCCCCACACCTCAGAGTAAGCACCCACATCTCAGAGCAAGCACCCACATCTCAGAGCAAGCCCTCTCACCAGAGGTTGTCCCTCTTATTACAGGGCAAGCTCCCTCAACAGAACGTTTGGGTAAATCAGGCGAGCGGCAGGGAGAAGGTAAACACCGCCCCACACGGATCCAGGTTTTGCGCCCATATATCGCCGCGATGGCGGCCGATGATGTTTTTGCACAGGGCAAGGCCAATGCCGTTGCCGCTGACCTTGGACGAGAAGAAGCCGTCGAACAGCTTTTCTTGCGCCTGGGCCTGAATCCCGCGTCCGCTGTCTTCGATACGCACCAGCGCCGCCTCGCCGTCGCGGCTGGCATGAATGCGCAACAAACGTCGTTCTGCAGGCAGGTCGGCCATTTCTTCGATCGCGTTGAAGGCCAGGTTGAGGATCACCTGCCCGATCAGTACTTTCTCGCAACTCACCCGCAGCGGCCCGGGCGAGGTGACGACCTCCACGCGCACCAGACTCGGGTCGGCGCGCAGGCTGATGAAGTAGCGGGTTTCGCGCAGCAGCTCATTGAGGTCGACCAGTTCCTCGCTTTTCTCCAGCTTGACCACGTAGTCGCGCACGCTCTTGATGATCACCGAAGCGTGCTCGATCTGCCGCACCGCGCTCTGCAGGCCCCAGGTGACGCCGGGGTCGGCATCGGCAATGTTGCCCAGGCGGATCACCGCGCCTTCGATGAAGTTGCGTGTTGCCGCCAGGGGCTGGCTCAATTCGTGGGCGATGGCCACGGCCATTTCACCCATGGCGTTGTAGCGTGCCAGGTATTCGATTTTCTGCTCGCTGACTCGCCGTGCTTCTTCGGCGGCCACCTGCTCGGTGACGTCGCGGAACAGCAGCAGGTGGCCCACCAGGTCGTCCTCGATCTCGATGTAGCGACAGGTCGCGTCGTGCCAGCGCCATTCGCCGTCTTCGCGCTGCACCTTGTAGTGCACGCTGAAGGGCGCGTGCTCCGGTGTCTCCTGGGCGAACAGCTGCAGCAGGTGCTGGCGCGAAGTGTCGTCGCAGCTGTCGAGGAAATTCTTGCCCATCAAGTCCTGCACTTCGCTATTGAGCAGGTGTGCGGCGGAGTCGCTGATAAAACGGATATCACCCTCGGGGCCAAGCACCGCCACGCCCTCGGCCAGATCCTGCATGAAGGCCTTGAGCCGGCTTTCGAACCGCTTGAGGTCGCGCTTGACCTTGTCTTCCCGGGAAATGTCGCGGAACTGCACCATCAGCACATCGCGGCCGTCCAGATGCACCAGGGTCGCCACCGCCTCGGACAGGATCTCCACCCCTTGCTTGGAGCGATAACACCACTCGATCGCCCGTTGCCCGGTGCGCGCGGCGCCCTCCAGCCAGCGCAGCCCCACCGAGCGCCGGTACTTCGGTGCATTGCGGGTCATGTCCGGGGCCTTGAGCGGCGTCAGTTCCTCCAGGGTAAAACCCAGCGCCGCCAGGGCGGCGGCGTTGGCCCAGAGGATCTCCTTGGTGTGCGCATCGTGAAGGATGATGCACAGCGGCATGGCTTCGATCAGCGCATAAAAGTCATTCGGTTTTGGCAAATACATCGCACAGCCCTTGGCGGCAGAGGGTCACGACCGGTGATGTCGCAAGTATGGCGTTTTATACCTGCTGGCGCTCGGGGATGCGCTCAGAGGTAACCGGTGTCGGCCTAGGGGTTTTCTTTAGCTGGGGGGCTACACGCACCAATAGTTGCGCCAGGGTGCGGTTTTTACACTGGGTCCCAACGCAAAGGCACCCGCCGTGCTCTTTGTAGGAGCGAGCATGCTCCGGGCGGCGTTCCGACGATGGACGTCAACGATAACGCGTCCTGTCTGAATGCCCGCGTTGTTCCGGCGTTCTTCGTCGGAACGCCGCCCGGAGCATGCTCGCTCCTACAGAAAAGCAACGGTGTAGCCCACTAACAATAAGCAAAACGGAGAAAGCCCATGCTGCGTTCAGCTGTCGCGCAACAAGACCCTGTGTCCGGCTCGGTCGTGCCAATGGTCGAGAGTCAGCTATTTCAGCAGGTACTGGATGACGTTCGCCAGCGTCGCGAAGAATTCGACGCCGTCTCCCATGTGCCACGGGACATGATCGAACGCTTCAAAGCGGTTGGCATCTACCGCGCCGCCACGCCGAAATGCTTCGGCGGCGATGCCCTGGCACCGGCGCTTTTCCTGAAGATGATCGAACGCATCTCCGAAGCCGACGGCTCGGCGGGCTGGGTTGCCAGTTTCGGCAGCGCTGGCGTTTACCTCGCCGCCTTGCCCCGCGAAACCCTCGCTGAACTCTATGCCGACAGCCCCGACCTGGTGTTCGCCGGCGGCCTGTTTCCGTTGCAACCGGCCGAAGCCGTCGAAGGCGGCTATCAGGTCAACGGCACCTGGAAGTTCGCCAGCGGCTGCAAGGGCGCCGACCTCCTGGGCGTGGGCATCGGTGCGGCGGGCGGCAAGCCGCGTACTGCCGTGTTCCTCCCGGAGCAAGTGGAAATCGTCGAGAATTGGGACGTGGTCGGCCTCAAAGGCACCGGCAGCCATGACCTGCGCGTGACCGACAAGCGCGTCGACGAGCGCTGGACCTTCATCCGCGGTGGCGCTGCAACCATTGATGAACCGCTGTTCCGCTACCCGTCGATTGCCTACGCCGCGCAAGTGCTGGCGGTGGTCAACCTCGGCCTGGCCCGTGCCGCCCTTGACGAAATCAGTCGTATGGCCGGCGGCAGCGGCATCACCGGTGCGCCGAAGATGGCCGACCGCGCCTATGTGCGGATCGAGATCGCCAAGGCCGAAGCCAAGCTCAGCGCCGCCCGCGGTTTCTTCTACAACACCACCGAGCAGGTATGGGACTCGATCCTGGCCGGCAACCCGGTGACCCCGGAGCAGACCAGCCAGTTGCGCCTGTCCGCGATCCACGCATCCCAGGCCGGTGCGGCCGTGGTGCAGAGCGCCTACAGCCTGGCCGGGACCACCGCGATCTACCTGCGCCATCCGCTGCAACGCTACCTGCGCGACTCGATGGTGGTGACCCAGCACGCCTTCCTCAGCGAAGGCCTGTACGACGGCGCCGGCTCGGTGTTCCTCGGCGTACCGCCGTTCCCGGGCTACATCTGATTTTTTCATCACTTATTCAAGGACACACCCATGACCCAAGCTACCCAGGAACCGTTGCGCGTCGTCTTCTGCATCGGCATCACCCAGAACTTTTTCGACCTGCCAACCGGTGAAGGCCTGAGCGTCTGGAAGGGCTTCAGCCAGATGATGGGCGACCTCGGCGCCATGCCTGGCATCACCGTGCTCGGCGCGATGGATGACGACCGCCTGATGGTCGGCCCGTCCACCACGTCGCCCTGGACCGTATACATCATGGCCGACGTCGACTGCCACCAGTCGGTGATCAACGCCTGCAACCTGTTCCGCACCACCCCGGTCGGGGAGTACAGCCTGTGGCGCTATGCCAAGGTCGAGGCGCGCATCGGTCGTCCGCTGACTATCCCTGAAGCGGCACGGGTGTAAGCCATGGACGAGGCCTTGTTGCAGCGTCTGGCGACGCTCGAAGGGGATCTGGCGAAGCTCGTAGGGGAAGGCGCAGTGCGTCGACTGATGGCGCGCTACATGGACCTGTGCGATGTGCCACGGGCGCCGACCCACGTCAGTGACCTGGCCGGTCTGTTCACCGAGGACGCGATCTGGGAAGGCATCGGCAGCCAGACCGCGCAAACCTTTGGCCAGCACCATGGCCGCGAGGCTGTGGCGGCATTCGTCGGCGGTTACCTGCCACCGTCGGATCACTTCCGGCTGAATCTGCATTACCTCACCAGCGAGTCGATCCTGGTTGACGGCAGCGCGGGGCAGGGGCAGTGGATCATGCAGCAGATCTCTACCTATGCCGATGGCCGCAACGAGTTGTTCGGTACCCGACTGAACATCGATTTTCGCTGTGTCGACGGCGTCTGGCTGATCGCGCATTTCCGTACGCAACGCTTGTTCAACAAGGAGCTGGGCGCATGAGTACCTTCATCAGCGAATTCATCCTAGGTGGTAACGGCAAGCGCGTGGCGATCAAGGACTCCATCGACATCGCCGGCCACCCGACCCGTTCGGGCAGCCGGGCGTTTGCCGATGCGCCAGCGGCGACGAAAAACGCCGACGTGGTGGATGCGATTATCAACGCTGGCTGGCAGATCGTCGGCAAGACCAATCTGCATGAACTGGCCTTTGGCGTGACCGGCATCAACGACTTCACCGGCACGCCGATCAATCCGCAAGCGCCGGATCGTGTGCCGGGCGGTTCCTCCAGCGGCTCGGCGTCGGCAGTTGCCGCCGGCCTTGCAGACATCGCCCTGGGCACCGACACCGGTGGTTCGGTGCGGGTGCCGGCGGCGTGCTGCGGCATTGCCGGGCTGAAGCCGACTTACGGACGTGTCAGTCGTGCCGGCGCCCATCCGCTTCAATCCAGCCTCGATTGCGTCGGCCCGTTCGCCAAAAGCATGGACGACTTGATCGCGGCCATGCAGGTGATTTGCCCGGGTTTTGCCGTGCAGGGTATGCCCGGCGACGGCGCCAGAGTCGGCTTTCTCGAAGTGGCCTGCGACTCGCACTTGCAAGCCAGCCTGGGCGCCGCCGCCGACCGTGCCGGATGGCGCCGCAGCCATCTGCACCTGAGCGAATTCGAAGCGGCATTCGCTGCCGGCCTGACGGTGATCAACTTTGAGAACTGGGCAGCGTTCGGTCACCTGACCGGCAAGGGCCTGATCGGCAGCGATGTCGAGACCCGCCTGTTGGCGGCCAGCCGCACCACCCGTGAAGAACTGGCCCAGGCCGAAGCCGTTCGCACGCGCTTCACCCAACAGGTGGATTCGGCGCTGGAAGACTTTGCCGTGTTGCTGTTGCCAACGCTGCCGACCTTGCCGCCGACCCTCAGCGAAGCCCGCGCCGGCAGCAAGGCCGTGGCTGGCATGACGCCGCTTGTGCGGCCATTCAATTTAAGCGGTCACCCGGCGTTGACGGTGCCGGTGGAACTCGATTGCGGCGGGCTGAAAGTCGGCCTGCAAATCGTTGGCCGCAAAGGTCAGGACGAACTGGTCTGCGCCTTTGGTGCGCAACTTCAACACAGCATGGGCGGTATACCCGCCAACGCTAAAAACAAATCATAAAAAGAAGCCATGAGGAGAACCGCATGAGCACTCATGAATACCGGCTGATCGCGACGTCGAAAAGCCCCGAAGACCTGGTGCAGCACGACCGCGTCGATGTCTCGCTGTACAACGACCCGGCGCTGTTCGAAGCCGAGCTGGAAAAGATTTTCTACCGCACCTGGGTGTGGGTCGCCCACGAAAGCGAAGTGCGTAACAGTGGCGATTTCAAGACCGCCACCATCGGCCGTCGTCCGGTGATCGTTGTTCGCGACAAGAAGAACAACATCAACGTGCTGGAAAACCGTTGCCGGCACCGTGGCGCCACCGTGTGCGAGAAGCACAAGGGCAATGCCACCGGTTTCACCTGCCCTTACCACAGCTGGTCCTATGGCCTGGACGGCAAGCTGCGCGCGCTGCCGTACCCGGACGGCTACGAAGGCATCCTCGAAAAGTCGGAATTGCCGCTGACCAGCCTGCGCGTGGAAAGCTACGCCGGCATGGTCTTCGCCAGCTACAACGACGAGATCGAACCGCTGGAAGACTTCCTTGGCGGCGCGAAACACTGGATGGACCTGTTCATGAAACAGGGCGCCGGGTACCCGATCAAGACCCAGGGTGAACACAAGTTCAGCTTCAAGGGCAACTGGAAGATCCAGCTGGAAAACACCACCGACGGGTACCACTTCCCGATCGTGCACAAGTCGTTCATGTCGTCGGTGGATGAAGAAACCTCGGAAATGCTCTCGTTCATGACCGACGAGCAGGCCGTGACCTACTCCCTGGGCAATGGCCACAGCGTGATGGTCATGGTGCCGGAGCACGTCGATCTTGATCACGACGACGGCACCGAACAGTTGCAGGAGCGCTTCGCTCACGTCACTGAAGAGCTGTCGAAAACCATGCCGGCCGATCAGGTCCGTCGCATCGTACGTTCGCTGCACGGCGCCGGTTTCAACCTGAACCTGTTCCCGAACATCGCCATGTCGATGTCGTTCTTCCGCGTGCTGCGTCCGGTGTCGGTCACCGAAACGGAAATCCGTCACGTCGCCCTCGGCATGGACGGTGGCCCGCAAGTCGCCAACCGCGAACGCATGCGCATCCACGAACACTTCCAGGGCCCGTTCGGTTTCGGCAGCCCTGACGATGCCGAAGCCTGGGACCGTGTACAGCGCGGCTCGTACGCCGGCGTCGATGCACCAATCCTGGTCAACCGCGGCCTGAACCGCGAAATCACCGCTGAAAACGGCGACAAGGTCAGCCACGCCACCGATGAAGGCGGCATGCGCGGTGCCTACGACATGTGGAAAAGGATGATGAGCCAATGAGCAATGAAGACACCCTGAACGGTTTTTCCGGCCCGTTGGCCCAGGCCATCGAATTCATCTGGCGCGAAGCCGAACTGCTGGATCACAAGAACTACGCCGAATGGGCGACCTTGTGGAGCGAAAGCGGCAAGTACATCGTACCGATCGATCCGGACACCGAAGACTTCGAGGCCACCCTCAACTACGCCTATGACGACGCGCGCATGCGTGACCTGCGTATCGAGCGCCTGACCGCAGGCTACTCGCCGTCGGCGGTGGATGCAGCGAAAACCATCCGCACGATCTCGCGTTTTCGTCTGGTGGAAGCGGCCGGCGACATCGTCGAGGTCAACTCGGCGCAGCTGCTGTATGCCTACAAGCGCGGCGTGCACACGCCGTTCGTGGCCGACCTGAACCACCGCATTCGTTTTCTCGATGGTGTGGCGAAACTGGAACGCAAGGTCGTGCGCCTGATCAACTCCACCGATAGCCTGAGCGCGCTCGGCTTCCTTTTGTGAGGGCAACATCATGAGTCGAGTAGCCCTTGTTACGGGAGCTTCGCGCGGATTGGGCGAGTGCATCGCCCGGCGTCTGCATGCAGCCGGTTATCGTGTCGCCCTGGCCGATGTGCGCCTGGGCGGTGTGCAGGCGCTGGCCGCCGAGCTCGATGGCAGCGGCGCCACTGCAGTCGCCATTGAACTGGATGTGCGCAGCAAGGCGGACTTCCAGCGCGCCCGTGACCTGCTGGCCGAACGCTGGGGTGGTACTGACATTCTGGTGAACAACGCAGGCGTTTCGAAAGTCGCGGCGCTGATGGACATCACGCCGGAAGAATTCGATGAATCGATGGCGATCAACCTGCGCGGCACTTTCGTTGCCTGCCAGGTGTTCGGCGCGCATTTCGCCGAGCGTGGTTTCGGTCGCATCGTCAACATCGCTTCCCTGGCCGGACAAAACGGCGGCACCGCCACCGGCGCGCATTACGCGGCGGCCAAGGGTGGCGTGGCAACGCTGACCAAGGTCTTCGCCCGGGAACTGGCACCGCAAGGCGTCACGGTCAACAGCATCTCGCCGGGTCCCCTGGACTTGCCGGTGGTGCGCGAAACCGTGGCCCCCGAGCGTCTGGAGCTGATCCTCAAGATGATCCCGGCCGGCACCCTTGGCGATCCGGCGTTCATCGCCGACAGCGTGTTGCTGTTGATCGCCGACAACGCGACCTCGGTGACCGGTGCGTGCCTGGACGTCAACGGCGGCTTGTTCATGCGCTGAGCAGCAGAAAAATGACCCCTGTAGGAGCGAGCATGCTCGCGATGGTCGTCAACGATGACGCTGGAAACCTGGCACCCCGTGGTGACCTCGGGTTCATCGCGAGCATGCTCGCTCCTACAAGGTGCAGTACCCAAAACAACAATATTCAGGTGATGCAATGATGAAGGTGAAGATCGAAAGGATCGTCGACGAAGCGCTGGATATCCGTTCCTTTCGCCTCGTGCGCAGTGACGGCCAGCCGCTCGACACCTATGAACCGGGCGCCCACGTCGACCTTACCGGGCCGACCGGTGTTACCCGGCAGTATTCGCTGTGCAGCCCGCCACAGGATCGCCGCGCCTATCTGGTGGCGGTGAAGAAAGAAGCGCAGTCGCGCGGTGGCTCACTGGCGCTGCACGAGCAAGTGGAAGAGGGCATGGAGCTGGAAATGGGGGCGCCACGCAACTTGTTCCGCCTCGACGAGACGGCCAGCGAACACGTGCTGTTTGCTGCCGGTATCGGCGTCACACCGCTGCTGAGCATGGCGTATCGATTGGCTGAAAGCGGTCAAGCCTATCGCTTGCACTATTTTGCACGCTCTGAGCAGTACGCCGCCTTTACTCAGCTGTTGGCCACAAATTTTCCGGAAAATGTCGAGTTTCACTACGGCGTGGAACCGGCGGACCTGGACGGCGCATTGAGCGCCTGCCTGGAACGCGCAGGCGGCGCGGCCCATGTCTACACCTGTGGCCCGGCACCGTTCATGAACAAGGTGGTGGAAGTGGCCGCGCGCACGCGCCCGGACGACGCCATTCACCTGGAGCACTTCGCTGCCGATCCGGCCGCCAACAGCGCGCCGACGGGCAGCTTCGAAGTCGAGCTGGCCAGTTCCGGCGTGGTGCTTCACGTCCCGGCCGACAGCAGCCTGGTGGATGTGTTGCAGGCCCACGGTTGCGACATCGACACCGAGTGCCGCGAAGGCATCTGCGGTACCTGCATAGTCGAGGTGCTCGACGGCCTGCCGGAGCACCGCGACAATTGCCTTTCCAACAAGGAAAAGGCTTCCAACAAGCAGATTTGCGCCTGTGTATCCCGGGCGCTTTCCGCTCGTCTGGTATTGGACATTTAACTCAAGGGAAAGCTGGAAAGCTTGCGCCGGAGCCTGTTGAATGGGCGCCCGGCGGCCATCGAGGGAGGCGATGGCAGTAAACGAGACAGATTTGACCGAGCCGCTCGACGAAGCGGTCGGAAAATAACAAGAAAAACCTGAGGCTTTGCGGACATGATTACAGCATCGACGGTGCGCAATGAAGCGTTCGAAAGTTGGTTGAGCCAGGTAAACCAGGCCTGTGGGCGTTTCGACGCGCGGGCGCTGGACACCGACTTCTATGGTGAACTGACGGAGTTTCGCAGCGGAGCGATCAGCCTGAGTGTGGTCGACATGGCGCATGTGCATCTGTACCGCACCAGCAAGGACGTCAGCACCAGCAGCGACGGCCACTTCTACGCGGTGTTCCAGATGCGCGGCAGTTCTCAGCTGGAGCAGGGCGACAACCGCGCGCAACTGGGTTGTGGTGACATCGCCCTGATCGATGCCAGCCGTCCGAGCGACATGACCTACAACGAAGATTCGCGACAACTGTCGCTGATTTTGCCGCGTCAGGTGGTCGAGCGTGGCTCGCACTTCAATGCCGTCAACTGCGCCACGCGCATTGGCGCCAGCAGCCCGCTGGCCGCGATGGCCAACAAGCTGGTGCTGGACACCCGGCGACAGGAAGGGCTGGACATGCAGGAAAGCGAGGCGGTGCTCGACGCCCTGGCCAGCCTGCTGCTGCCGGGCATCAGCGCCCGCGACAGCGGCGCAGACGCCCACGAACGACAATTTCGCAAGATCATCGCGTTCATCGATGCGCACCTCAGCGACGAGGAACTGTGCCCGGAACTGATTGCCCGTGAGGTTGGGATTTCCGTGCGCGGCCTGTACCGGATGTTCTCCAAGCGCGGCCTGGTCGTGGCGCAATACATCAAGCACCGACGCCTGGATTTCTGCGCGCAAAACCTGCGCCGCGCCGACGTCGAACAGAAGCTCTCGGCACTGTGTTATGCCTGGGGTTTCTCCGATTCCAGCTACTTCTCCTCGGCGTTCAAATCACGCTTTGGCGTATCGCCGGGCGCGTATCGCAAGCGCTATAGCCAAAACTGACTCGCTCCCATAGACGATCTTCAGTGAGCGCAAAAATCTGCGAACGGCCACAAATCCCCCGTTGGAGCGGGCTTGCCCGCGATGGCGGAGTGTCAGTCGCCGGTGATGCTGGATGTGCCGGCTACTTCGTCGGAGCGCCGCCCCGAGCAAGCCCGCTCCCGCATGGATTTTTCGCCGTACACAGCTTTGTGTTCGCTGGAGTTCCCCTGCGGGAGCGGGCTTGCCCGCGAAGGCGGATTGTCAGGCGCCGGTGATGCTGGATCTGCCGGCTTCTTCGTAGGAGCGCCGCCCCGAGCAAGCCCGCTCCGGCATGGATTTTTCGCCGTACACAGCTTTGTGTTCGCTGGAGTTCCCCTGTGGGAGCGGGCTTGCCCGCGAAGGCGGCGTTTCAGTCGCCGGTGATGCTGGATGTGCCGCAAGTCTTGGGGGTAATGTCAGTGCCGTGCCGGCTCGTCCCCAGGCAGGTGCAGCACTTCGCGCACCAGCATGGCGATGCTGCTGACGCCCATCTTTTCCTTGATCTTGGTGCGGTGTACGTCAACGGTTTTGACGCTGATGTCCAGCTCCCGGGCAATCACTTTGCTGGCCTTGCCATCGATCACCAGCATCAACACTTCGCGTTCGCGAGCCGTCAGCAGGGCCATTTTGCCTTGCAGGCTCTGACGCTGCGCCTGATCGGCCTGGGCATGCACGGCGGCTTTGAGCGCGGCCTGGATGCGGTCGATCATCTGTTGTGGGTTGTAGGGCTTCTCGACGAAATCCAGCGCGCCGTTCTTCATCGCCGTGACCGACATCGGAATGTCGCCATGGGCCGAGACGAAAATGGTCGGCAGACTGCTGCCGCGCTGGTTGAGGATTTCCTGCAACTGGAAGCCACTGGTTTCCGGCATGCGCACATCCAGCACCAGGCAGGCAGGCTGCGTGGGATCGTATTGGCTGAGGAACTCTTCGGCGCCGGCAAAGCACTGCGCCTGCACGCTGACAGACTCCAGCAGCCAGGCCAGCGAGGTGCGCAGGTCTTTATCGTCGTCAACGATGTAAACAATCGGTTTGCGGGTTTGCATCTGGGGCTGCCACGGAAATTTCTAATTATTGTTTTCCCACGCGAGTCGCGCGGCGCACTTAGGCTGAACTATTGAAGCCAGTTAGAAGAATACCTACTGTGACCGGTGCTTGCGATAAAGAAACCACCTAGTCGACTAGCGGAAAGCCAACCTCGCCATGGGGATCGTCGCAATGGTTGCGGCGCGTGCCGGGCCTTAGTCTTGTTCCATCACCTACGGGCCGCGCTACAGCGGCCCTCCTGAAGGAAGGGGCACCGACATGGCCGACCTGAGCCAGCAGCAAATCGACTTTCGCAACGCCATGGCGCAGCTGCCGGCGGCGGTGAACATCATCACCACCAACGGCCCCGGCGGACGTTGCGGCATCACTGCCAGCGCCGTGTGCTCGGTGACCGATTCGCCGCCCACGGTGCTGGTGTGCGTCAACCGCAACAGCGCCACCCACGACGTGTTCCGCACCAATGGTCACCTGTGCATCAACGTGCTGTGTGGCGAGCAGGAAGAGCTGGCCAAGCACTTCGCCGGCATGACCAAGGTGCCGATGGCCGAGCGCTTCGAATGGGACCTGTGGGACGATGGTGCCGCCGACGTGCCGGTGCTGCGCGATGCCTTGGTCCAACTGCAAGGACGCATCAGCGAATGCAAGGAAGTGGGCTCGCATTCGGTGTTGTTCGTCGAGCTGACTCAGGTCGGCGTGCGTGAGCCGCGCGATAGCCTGGTGTATTTCAACCGCTTGTTTCATCGCGTTGAGCATGCCAGTGCGGCTTGATTGAGTCCGCGTTATTGTTCATCGCGGGGGATCGACCCACCGCAGTAGCACAGGTCATGGATCGTTCCCTGGCTCCTACAGGGATCGCCGTTGAACAGAGGATTTGTGCACGACACAGATCCACTGTAGGAGCGAGCATGCTCGCGATGGCGGTGTGTCAGGTGCCAGAAGTGTTGGATTTGCCGGCCCCATCGCCGGCAGGCCGGCTCCCACAGGGATCGCCGGTGAAAACAGGATTTGTGCACGACACAGATCCACTGTAGGAGCGAGCATGCTCGCGATGGCGGTGTGTCAGGTGCCAGAAGTGTTGGATTTTCCGGCCCCATCGCCGGCAGGCCGGCTCCCACAGGGATCGCCGGTGAAAACAGGATTTGTGCACGACACAGATCCACTGTAGGAGCGAGCATGCTCGCGATGGCGGTGTGTCAGGTGCCAGAAGTGTTGGATTTTCCGGCCCCATCGCCGGCAGGCCGGC
>NZ_JBWKOF010000005.1:124745-246199 GCF_059415945.1 Pseudomonas sp. GW821-FHT09H03
CGCGATGGCGGTGTGTCAGGTGCCAGAAGTGTTGGATTTTCCGGCCCCATCGCCGGCAGGCCGGCTCCCACAGGGATTGTCGGTGAGCACTGAAATTGTGCACGACAAAAACCCACTGAAGGAGCGTAATGCTGTTCACTTAAGCGGGTGCACACTTTGTGGCGAGGGGGCTTGCCCCCGTTGGCTGCGAAGCAGTCGTAAAACCATTACACGCGGTGCCTCTGATAAACCTCGGTGGCAGGTTTTGGGGCCGCTCCGCAGCCAACGGGGGCAAGCCCCCTCGCCACAAGTGTGTGCCCCAGCTTAAGTGAACAGCATTACACTGAAGGAGCGAGCATGCTCGCGATGGCGGTGTGTCAGGCACCTCAGATCCGAAAGCTGCCCACCAACTGATTCAACCGCCCAGCCTGCTGCTCCAGTTCAGTACAAGCGTGCAATGTTGCCTGCAAATTCTCCACGCCTTGCTGGTTGAGGCTGTGATCCGGGTGATGTCGACGTTCAAGGCCTTGACCACGGCGGTCTGCTCCTCGGTGGCGGTGGCGGTGGCGACGGACTGGTTGACGTTGTCAATCTCGCCGATGCGCTGGGTCACGCTGCCCAGGCGGGTGCCGGGTGCCGGGTGCGTCGCACTTGCATGGCCTGCATTTCCCCCAGTGCCTGCATGTGCTCGCTGGCGGCGTTGGCGAGCATGTCGCTGCTGGCTTGGGTCACTTACAGGCTGCTGCGGTGGCTCTGGTACAGCGACAATCCCATCAGCAGACCCACGACCAGCAGCAGGCAGAGGCCGGCGAGCAAAGTGATCTTGCTCTGGATCGTGAGGAATTTTCTATGCATTGGAAAGGCCCTTTTCCAGAGGGGCAGCGGATGCGCCACTGCCCCCGTACTGACTTAGAAACCGGTGGCGAATACCACCTGGCTGTAGAGGTTCTGGTCGTTGTTACCCAACTGGGTACCACCGTTTTCAGCGCTCTTGTCCGGCTGGTAAATGCCGATCAGCGGCATCACGGTCAGGTGATCGTTGACGTGCCATTCGGCGTACAGATCCACTTCGTGACCATCGGTGTTGCCCAGGTTGCGGTCGATGGTGTCGAAGTCGAAGTACATGACACCGACGTTGAGGTTCTCCAGTGGGGAGACCTTCACGGTCAGGTTCTGAATGCGCGAGTTGCTGTTGAACGGCCCGGCGTAGTTGCCCGCCACTTCGCCCTGGAACCAGGTGCCGTAGCCACGGCTGAAACCGTAGAACAGTGTGTCGTAGCCTTCGGAAAAACGGCTGTAGCGGTAGCTGGCGCTCGGTGTCCAGATCGCGTCGGAGAAGGTCCAGCCAGCTTCCAGGTACCAGGCGTCTTCGCTGTCGGTGTGGGGCTTGTCCTGCTTGGCGTATTCACCGGACAGGAACAGGTCTTTGACCCCTGCATTGCCCGTGGCGCGCAGGCTGTAGGTTTTCATGCCGTCGCGTTCAAGCTGGATCGGCGAGGCGTATTGCTCGTCGACGTCGGTGGTGTCGATGTAGGTCAGGCCAACGGTGCCGGCTTCGGCCACGTGCTCCAGGGTGCCGACGTACATTTCGGTCATGGCCTGGGCGCGGTTGTTGGACTTCAACCACATCAGGTCGCTGCGCCAGCCTTCCTTGCCGCCGATACGCAGCACGGCGGTTTCGTCGAAGGCCTTGCGCGCCGCCAGGTAGTAGGCGCCGCCGCGATTGAATTCGCCATCGGCCAGGCCTTTACCCATGTTCAAGGCATCGCCCTGGATCAGGAAGCCATCGCCGACCACGATGTTCTGGCGGCCGAAGGACAGGTCGATGCCGTCACTGCCCAGCCCTTCGAAGAGGTCGGCCGAGCGCCAGCCGAGGTAGGCGTCTTCGAACTTGGTGGTGCGTTCCGAACCATCGCTGAAGCCGGCGGCATCGCCGTCGCCCCAGGTGCCGGAGCTGAGCATGTTCGCTGCGCCATAACCGGTACCCACGCCCGCCAGGCCCTGGTCGAAACTCAGACCGTATTTGATGTAGCCCTCGCGCCACGACGAGGAGCCTTCGGCTAGACGGCCGGAGAGGGCGTAGTTTTCCTGGCTGTGGAACACGCCGAATACCGCTTCCAGAGTGGCATTCAGGTGACTGTTGTCATCGGCGTAGAGTTCGTAGGCGCAGGCCTGGCCAGCGCTGATCATCAGCGCGAGTGTCGACAGGCGAAGCAAGGGGGACTTGAGCATGGCATGACATCCGTTCTTGTTCTTGAGCGCAGGTTTGCGGTCTTTTTAGATACTAAGGCGCGACTTTTTTTCGTCCTTTGCCCTGTTTGCCAATTAGTTGGTTGTGCATGCCAGATTGATGGCTGTGTGACAGCGCGAGAATGTTTTGAGCCGTTTGGCAGCCCGGCCAACACAACTGGCACGCAGGGCAAATCCTGCCCGCCTGCGACCACCGACAATCCTTACCAACCTGCCGAAGCACCGTGCCTCGGCATTTTTAGTGTTGGCGCTCGTCTGCTGGCGAGCGCGCGGATTTTCAAGGTCGCCTTCCTATGTTCACGTCGCTGCGTTTGCCCCTGCTCGGTTTGCTCTCGTTCACCCTGGCCCAGGCTGTTGCCGCCGCCGAGTGCGCCCCGGACACCCGCCGTGGTGCCGAACTGTTCGCCAATGAATGCAGTGTCTGCCACGCGGTGACCAAGGGCACCACGGGAATGATGGGACCGAACCTGGCCGGTGTGTACGGGCGCAAGGCTGGCTCGCTGGCCGGTTTCAGCTACTCCCAGGCCATGCGTGACAAAGACGTCAACTGGCAAGCCGAGAGCATCCAGCAACTGATCACCCAGCCTCAGGCCTACGTGCCGGGCACCTACATGCCGTACATGGGCCTGGCATCCGCCGACGACCGTGAGGCCGTGGCCTGCTTCCTCAAAGAACAACACTGATCAGGCGGATGTGCGCCTGAACAACTAACCAGCCCCCTGTAGGCGCTGGCTTGTCAGTGAAGACGGCCTTGAATTTTGCACCGTCCGTCAAGACGCATTCGCCTGCAAGCCGGCTCCTACATCTGAATGAAAGGTGAATTATGAGCAACGTTGAAATCCTGCCCCAGGTTGCTGCTTTTATCGAGCGTCGTCACGGCTGCTTCATTGACGGCCAGTGGGTATTTGCCGAAGGCGACAGCATTGCCGTGGTCAACCCGGCCACCGGGCAAACCCTGTGCGAAACCCTGGATGCGCCGCTGGAAGTCATCGAGCAGGCCGTGCAGTCCTCGCACAAGGCGTTCAAATCCGGTGTGTGGTCGGGTCTGCGTCCGGCCGACCGCGAGCGCATCCTGCTGAACTTCACCCGCCTGGTGGAAGAGCATGCCGAAGAACTGGCGCAGCTGGAAACCCTGAGCCAGGGCAAGTCGATCAACATGGCCCGCGCGCTGGACTTGAACGCCACCGTGGAATTCATGCGCTACATGTCCGGCTGGGCGACCAAGATCGAAGGCCAGACCTTCGACGTGTCGATCCCGCTGCCGCCGGGCGCCAAGTTCACTGCGTTCACCAAGCGTGAGCCGGTGGGGGTGGTGGTCGGCATCGTGCCATGGAATTTCCCGCTGCTGATTGCCGCCTGGAAGCTGATGCCCGCACTGGCCACCGGTTGCACGGTGATCATCAAGCCGGCGATGGAAACCCCGCTGACGGCCATGCGCCTGGCTGAACTGGCCCTCGAAGCCGGCATTCCGGCAGGCGTGTTCAACGTGGTCACCGGCGGCGGTGCCTCGGTAGGTGGCGTGCTGACCAAACACCCGCTGGTGAGCAAAGTGTCGTTCACCGGTTCCACCGCGGTGGGCAAGAGCGTCGGCGTGGCGTGCATGGAAAACATGACACGTTTTGCGCTGGAGCTGGGCGGCAAGAACCCGATGATCGTGTTGGCCGATGCCGACATCGAAAAAGCCGTGCAGGGCGCGATCCTCGGTGGCTTGCTCAACAACGGCCAGGTTTGCGCAGCGGCTTCACGCTTCTACGTGCACCGTTCGATCCACGACCAGTTCGTTGAAGCGCTCGCGGCAGCAGTATCGGCCATGCCGATCGGCGACGGAATGAACTGCGATGCTGCGATCAACCCGCTGGTGTCGCGCAAGCAGCAGCAGGGTGTGCTCAAGCACATCGAACTGGCCCGCCAGGAAGGTGCGCGGGTGGTCTGCGGTGGCGAGTTGCTGCAAGGCGACGGCTTCTTCGTGCAGCCGACCATCCTCGCCGACATCGACCACAGCATGGCCGTGGCCCGTGAAGAAGTGTTCGGACCGGTACTGGGTGTGATGCCGTTCGATGACGAAGACGCAGTGATTGAACTGGCCAACGACAACCGCTACGGCCTGGCGGCCAGCCTGTGGACCAACGACCTGGGCAAAGCCATGAACCTGGTGCCACGCATCGAAGCCGGCACGGTATGGGTCAACGCCCACGTGCTGCTCGACCCGGCCATGCCGTTCGGTGGCGTCAAGCAATCGGGCATGGGCCGCGAGTTCGGTCGCGCGGTGATCGAGGCTTACACCGAGCTGAAATCGGTGTGTATCGCGCATTGAGACAGTAAACACCCATGCCCCCTGTAGGAGCGAGCATGCTCGCGATGAGGCCGGTACAGTCAACACCCTTGTTGGCTGAAACTCCGCCATCGCGAGCAGGCTCGCTCGCACATTTTGTTCTGCGGTGACCACAAAGCCTGCGGCTGTCCGATATCCCCTGTGGGAGCGGGCTTGCTCGCGAAGACGGTGTGCCAGTCGCAATCACCGGCGTCTGACCCACTGCATTCGCGAGCAAGCCCGCTCGCACATTTTGTTCTGCGGTGACCACAAACCCTGCGGAGGTTTGGTCGCGCAGTGCGGCTACCGCAGCCTTCACCCCGCAGGCGGTTTCGCCAGTCGAATCCCCGCCGCACCCAGGCGCTTGAGTATTTCAAACAGCAGCTCGCTTTTGATCGCGCCGACCATGCGCGGGCTGCCGACGTAGCCGGTAATCGTCAGGGTTATGCCTTCGGGCTTGAGCTGGCTGAAGCGCACGAAGGGTGCCGGTTTCTCAAGAATGGATTCGTGCTCGGTGTAGGCGTCGTACAGCAGGTTGCGCACCTGCTCCGGGTCGATATCCAGCGGCAGCAACAGTTCCAGTGATGCCACCCCCTGGGCGCTACCGCCGAGCGTGACGTTGCGCAGATTCTGCGAAATCAGTTGTGAATTGGGCACGATGACAATGGACCGGTCGGCCAGTTGGATTTCCGTAGCTCGCACGTTGATCCGGCGAATGTCGCCTTCGACTCCGCTGATGCTGATCAGATCACCGACTTTAACCGGGCGCTCGGTCAGCAGGATCAGCCCGGAGATGAAGTTCTTGACGATTTCCTGCAGGCCGAAGCCGATACCCACCGACAGGGCGCTGACGATCCAGGCCAGGTTGGTCCACTTGATGCCCAGTGATGACAACGTCAGCAGCACCAGCGACGCGTAGCCGATATTGGCAAAAAGGGTGCTGAGCGAGGCGCACATGCCTGGGTCCATTGCCGTCTTCGGCAGGAACTCGTTGTCCAGCCAGCGACGAAACGAGCGGATCAGGTAGACGCCTATTACCACGGCCAGCAGGGCATTGAGCACATTGCCCGGCACAATGTTCAATCTGCGCAAACCGTCACCGCCGAGTATGGCCAGGGTGTTGGTCGCCAGTTGCCCGAGGGTCGAACCCACACCCCCGACCAGCAGGGTGATGCAGGCGATCAGCAACAGTGTGGCCCGGCCGGCGCCGGACAGAATGACCGAGATCTGCTCCAGGCGCGCGTCGCCGATTCCGAGCATTTGTTTCAGGGCCTTGCCGGTGCTTTGTCGAGGAGAAAACACATATTCGCAGGCATCCTTGAGTACCTGCGTCAGCATGTAGAAACCGGCAAAAATGATGTACAGCCAGACCAGTTCGTAGGTGATGAACCGGGCCAGGGATACGTATCCCACCAGCAAAGCGAGGAAAGAAACCACCACCGCGATGCTGGCGAAGGCATACACCATCCCTGCCAGCGTCCTGCCCGCTTCGGGGATTTCACCCGAGGCTACCAGGCCGCGCCGTACCCTGTTGGCGCGCATCAGAAGTGCTGCGATCAACGCCGAGACGACCAGCGCGATGAATCCGCGGACCGAGATCACCACTTCAGCACTGATTCCAGTGACGTTGGTGATCTGGGCCACCGCGCCCAAAATCAGCAGGACCAAGGCGAGACGCCCGGGGTATGGTTTGATTGCCAGTGCGACCGGATCGGCAATGGCCGGCAGACGCCATGAGGGATGTTGTGTGGACAGGAGTGCGCGGCTCAATCCGGTGATCAGCACACAGGTATAGAGGGTTTTTTCCATCTCTTCGGAGAATCCCGCCAGTTGCGCAGGCAACGGCAAGCGGTAAGTCAGAGCGAAAAACAGCAGTTTGAGGGCAATGCTGGCCGTCAACATGGTGGCGATGACCGAAGCCATCGTCAGGGCGCTGCGCCGCAGTCGCCCCTCTGGCACTTTATGAATGCACAGCCAGGTCAAGCCTCGTTCGGCCACCCCCCGGCCGACGAACCACAGGGCCAGGGTCAGTATCACCATGGCGCTGGTGGCAAGGCGTTGCCCCGGTTGCCAGGCGGCGTCGAGTGCGCCATCCACTTGTTGCATGAAACCAGTCAGACGTCTGCGGTCATCCAGTGGCGGATTGAGCAGCGTGGTCCAGAATAGGGGATTGAGTATGCTTCTGGTCTGCTGGGTCACTTCGGTTTCCAGCAAGGTGCGACGAATGCTGGCGATCTGGCCAAGCAGTTCGGTGGCACTGCCCTTGAGTACCGTCAGGGCCTTGAGGTGACTATCGACCTGGTTTTTTTGTTCGGTGAGCGTTGACCGCTGGCGGGTGATATCGGGTTTCTCGGCTTCGGCGGTATCGAGCGGAACAGGCCCCAGCACCGCCAATTGCGCCTGAAATTGCGACTGTTCGGGCAGTAACAGTGCCGAGAGGCGATCCACTTCCTGGATAAAGGCCTGGGCCAGATCCTGCGGACCTTCCAGCTGGCTGTAGTTGGTGGCCAGGGAAACCTGCTGCTTGAGGCCGCTCAGCTGACGTTGCAGGTCTTGCAGATCACTATCGGAAACGCTGAGGGTGGTAGTGGCTGCACTGGCGACAGCGGCGGGCGGTGGCGCTGGCTCCGCCGCCACCGCCACCCATGTGCTGCTCGCCCCGAAGAGGGCAAGCACGACGACCATCATCAAACCGAAAGCGTTGCGCATAGGCGTGTTCGATCCGTTGTTTGTCACTCAGCCTATGAGGTTAGGCTATGACGCAGGGCTTCGGGCATTGTTTTGCTGGAAAGGGACGCAGCTGGCGCGAGTCTCAAACCAACCACCCGCGGATCCATGGCCTAGACTTGTTCGCAGGCCAGTGTTCATTGAGCAGATTGTTGTTCCTGATCGACGGACACAGGGCACCCATAAAAACAATCGGGAGATCCCCATGTCCGCTTTGATCCGTCGTTTGAGTCGCGGCCTGGCCGCTGCAATCACCGCTGTCGCGCTCATCGCTCCAGCCTTGGCGCTGGATACCGTCAAGTTCATGGCCCCAGGTTCAGTGGGTGGCGGTTATGACCAGACCGCCCGGGTACTGGGCAAGGCCCTGGTGGAAGCCGGCACGGCCAAGTCAGTTACCTTCGAGAACAAGGGCGGCGCGGGCGGGACCCTGGGGCTGGCGCAATTTGCCAACAGCACCAAGGGCGACCCGAACGCACTGCTGGTGGTCGGTGCGATCATGGTCGCCGGTATCGAGCAGAACAAACCGCAGATCAGCTTGAAGGACGTGACGCCGATTGCCCGTTTGTTCACCGAATACAACGTGATTGCCGTGCGCAAGGAATCTGAATTCAAGACCCTCGACGACCTGATCAAGGCCTTCAAGGCCAACCCGACGAGCATTACTTTCGGGGGTGGCTCCAAGGGCTCGATCGATCACATCGGCATCGCCGAGCTGGCGGGCAAGCTCGACGTGCCGGTCAACAAGGTCAATTACGTGGCCTTCGGTGGCGGCGGTGAAGTGGTGGCCCAGGCCTTGGGCGGCCAGCTCAAGGTCATCACCGGTGGCTACGCCGAGCTGGGCCAGTACATCAAGAGTGGCCAGTTTCGGGTTCTGGCCATCGGTGCACCCGAACGCGTCCCCGGGATCGACGCGCCGACGCTCAAAGAGAGCGGCTACGACGTGATCATCGGCAACTGGCGCGGTGTGTACGGCGCTGCGGGCCTGAGCGCCGAACAGCGCAAGGACGTCATCGATGCGGTGGTGGCGGCCAGCAACAGCAAGGTGTGGCAGGACAACGTGCAAACCAACGCCTGGACCCCCAGCGTGTTGACCGGTGACGAGTTCGGCAAATTCGTCGACGAAGAACACGTGCGCCTGCGGGCGATGCTGGTCAAGGTCGGGCTGCTCTGAAATGAGCGGGACCCGTGCAGTGATTCCGGCACAATTGGCGGTCGGCATCGGCCTGATCGCCCTCAGCGTTGTGCTGGCGATTGGCGCCTGGCGCTTTCCCCCGGAAATGGGCTTCATCATCCTCGCCGCTTACGTCTACCCCTATGCGGTCGCGGTTTTTTTGGGGGCGGTGGGGCTGTTGCTGAGCTACCAGGCCTGCACCGGCGGCTTTCGCGAGCTGGATAACGATCAGACGAACACCGTGGCCGGCGGCAAGGCCGGGGCGGCCTGGGTCTCGGCCGGGCTGATCGGCGTTGCCTTGCTTATCAATGTCATCGGCTTCGTACTGTCTGCCGGCTTGCTGTTTGCCTGTTCGGCGCGGGGTTTTGGCAGCCGTCATCCGCTGCGGGATCTGGCCATCGGCATGGCGTTGACCCTGCCGATCTACTGGCTGTTCAACGCCGGACTCGGAGTTGCCTTGCCGGCGCTGGTCAATGTCTGGATCTGACAGGAGTTCGACACGTGGACATTCTCGCAAGCCTGGCGATGGGTTTTTCCGCGGCGCTGACGCCGATCAACCTGATGTGGGGCTTCATCGGCTGCCTGCTCGGCACTGCCATCGGCGTGTTGCCGGGAATCGGGCCGGCGTTGACGGTGGCCCTGCTGTTGCCGATCACCGCCAAGGTCGATCCAACCGGGGCCTTGATCATGTTTGCCGGCATCTACTACGGCGCGCAGTTCGGCGGTTCCACGACCTCGATTCTGCTCAATACGCCGGGTGAGTCGTCCTCGATGGTCACGGCGCTGGAAGGCAACCTCATGGCCCGCAACGGCCGAGCAGGTCCGGCCTTGGCTACGGCGGCGATCGGCTCATTTGTCGCCGGCACCATCGCGACGGTCCTGCTGACGTTGTTCGCACCGCTGGTGGCCCGGCTGGCGCTGAATTTCGGCCCGACTGAATACTTCGCCATTCTGGTGCTGTCTTTCACCACGGTGTCGGCGGTGCTCGGCGCCTCGATGCTGCGCGGCTTTGCCTCGCTGGGCATCGGGTTGACCATCGGCCTGATCGGCCTGGATTCGACGTCGGGCATTGCCCGCTACACCCTGGGTGTTCCCGAACTGGTGGACGGCATTGAAGTGGTGCTGGTGGCGGTCGGCTTGTTTGCGGTCGGTGAGGCCTTGTACAGCCTGCTGTACCAGACGCCATCCGCGGAAGGCCGGCATCGCCTGACTTCATTGTGGATGACCCGGGCTGACTGGAAACGCTCGGTTCCGGCCTGGCTGCGCGGCACGCTGATCGGCTTTCCGTTCGGCTCGATACCGGCCGGGGGCGCGGAGATCCCGACCTTTCTGTCGTATTCCGCCGAACGCAAACTCAGCAAGTATCCCAAGGAGTTTTCAGCCAATAAAGGCGAGGGCGCCATCGAGGGGGTCGCCGGCCCGGAAGCGGCCAACAACGCCAGCGCTACCGGGTCACTGGTGCCATTGCTGACCCTGGGCATCCCGACGTCGGCCACCGCGGCGATCCTGCTGGCGGCGTTCCAGAACTACAATCTGCAACCGGGGCCGATGCTCTTCCAGACCTCGGCCGACCTGGTCTGGACCCTGGTGGCGTCGCTGTACATCGGCAACGTCATCCTGCTGGTGCTGAACCTGCCGCTGGTGGGGCTGTGGGTCAAGCTGCTGCAGATTCCCCGGCCTTATCTGAATGCCGGGATTCTGGTGTTCGCCACCATTGGCGTGTACGGCATGCGCCATTCCTCCTTCGACCTGCTGCTGATGTTGGCCATCGGCTGGGGCGGCGTGCTGATGCGGCGCTTCGACTTCCCGGTGGCCCCGGTGATTGTTGGCATGCTGCTGGGGCCCATGGCAGAGAAACAACTGCGCAATGCCTTGTCCATCAGCCAGGGTGACTGGATGGTGTTCGTGACGCAGCCGATCTCGGCGTTTTTCCTCGGGTTGACGTTGTTGGTGCTGGTGATTCCCCATTTGCTGCACGCGCGGGGGATCAAGTTGCATGAGGATGATTGAGCCAGAGGCGAGGTAGCTCGCGATGAGGTTGGCACAGCCAACATCGATGTCGCCTGACAATTTTGTGTCGTACTCAGAGTTAGTGTGCGCTGCAGATCACTGTAGGAGCGAGCATGCTCGCGATGGACTTGGGGACACCGCGCCGATCAGTAAGCACGCGTGATCGTTGACGTCCATCGCGAGCATGCTCGCTTCTACAGGTAATTTTGCGGTTGCTTTACGACTGCATCAGAACTTGAACGCCTGCCGTCCTGCCAACAGCCATTTACCGTCCTGCTTTTGCCAGACCTGGAAGTTGTCGATTTCCTTCGGCACCACTTCAGTGCCTTTGAGCGCTTGCGCCGAGAAGTGGTGACGGACCAGCGCGACATCGCCGGAGACGGTGAGGGTCTGGTTTTGCATTTCAAGGGTCGTGAAGGCGCTTTTGCCGGATTCAAGTCATCGTACAACCTGGCATGGGTTACAGGAAAAAAGCGAACTTGCGTGGCGCGCTTGCCTCGAAGTTAAAAGGAAATGCCCTGACTTCGAGGTATTGCACCATGCAGTCTGACTCGCGTTTACGGCTCGACCTGACCTTTCTCATGGCGTTTTTGCTGGTCGTCGTGGTGTCGGGTTTTGCTCCCCGCAGCCGGGTGGACTGGGCGCTGGAGAACCTGTTGGTGTTATTGCTGGTGGGGACCCTGATAGCGGTTTCTCGCCGGTTTCGCTTGTCGGTAATGTCCATCACGCTGGTGTTTGCGTTTCTGTGCGTGCATGAACTGGGCGCCCATTACACCTATTCCCTGGTGCCTTACGATCGTTGGTCTTCAGCGTGGTTGGGCTTAAGCTTCGACCGGGCGGCCGGTGCCCACCGCAATCACTACGACCGCCTGGTGCACCTGAGCTACGGGCTGCTATTGGCTTATCCGGTGCGCGAAGTCTTGTGGCGACTGACGCCGCTGCGCGGGTTCTGGCTGTTTTTCGTGACCCTGAACATCATCCTTTCGACGTCCGCCGTGTATGAACTGGTGGAATGGATCGGCGGGGCGTACCTGGGTGAAGACACCGGGAAAGCCTTCGTCGGCGCGCAAAACGATCCCTGGGACGCACAAAAGGACATGGCCATCGCAGTCTTCGGCGCATTGGCCAGTTTGCTGCTGGTTTCCCTGCGCGGCGCGACGGAAAAAGCATCACGGCCTACCGCATGTCACAAAAACACTAATCAGCGGGGATAACCTTCAATTACCGCTCCGGCCAGCCGATAACCTCTTCAATCGCGACTTTCGCGGTGGGCGAAGCAATCGACCGATGTGCCAGAGGGAAACCCCAAAGTGTCCATAAAACTGCGTTTACTGTTACTGATGGGCACCGGCCTGCTGGCTGCGTTGATCATGAGCATGGTCAGTTACCTGGGAAATAGCGCGATGGCCGGGGCCGTTGACGCCAACGATGTCGGCATGGTCGCCCTGCGCAATCACCTCGAAGCCGACATGATGCACGATGCACTGCGCGCCGATGTGCTGTCGGCGATGCTGGTCGGGCTGGGCAAGAGCACCAGCAGTAAAGCCGAAGTGCGCAGCTCCATCGAGGAGCATGCCCAGCGGTTTCGCCAGGTGCTGGGTGAAAACCTCAATCTGGCGGTCAACGAAACCATCAAGGCCGGCCTGAATCAGGTCAAGCCAAGTCTCGACACTTACATCAGCGCCGCCGAGCGTATCGTCGTGTTGGCCCTGGATAACCCGCAAGCGGCGCAACAGGAGCTGGGTACGTTCAACACGGCGTTCAGCCAGCTGGAAGAGCAGATGGCAGCCCTCAGCGAGCTGATCGAGAACAACACCCGGCAGACCAGCCAGGGCACCCAGCAGGCGATCAGTAACGCCAATCTCACCCTGGGTGCCGTACTGATTGCCAGCCTGTTGCTGTTGCTTGCGCTGGGACGCTGGGTAATTCCGAGCATCACGGGGCCGTTGCGGGCCGCCAGCCGCATCGCCGACAGCATCGCCCGGGGCAATCTCAACGAGCCGGTTGTCGAAGCCACCGGTCAGGACGAAGCCAGTGCGTTGCTACGCAGCCTGGCAACCATGCAGCGGGATTTGCGCGGCATGATCGAGGTGGTGCGCAGCAACGCCCACGGCGTGAGCGGCATGAGCGAGCAACTGAGCAACGGCTGCCACCAGGTCGCCGGCAGCAGCCAGCGGCAAAGCGCAGCGGCCAGCACCATGGCCGCCGCCGCCAGCGAAATGACCGCGAGCATCGAGGAAATCACCCGGCATGCCCAGCGGGCGCTGAACATGGCCAGTCAGGCCGAGACCCTGGCCAATGATGGCGGCCGGGTAATCCGTCAGGTGGTCACTGACATGGACGGCATCTCCCGTTCGGCGCAGCAATCGGCGCAAGTGATCCGCACCCTGGACAAGGAGTCGGAGGGTATTTTCAACATCATCCAGGTGATCAAGGGCATCGCCGATCAGACCAATCTGCTGGCATTGAACGCTGCCATCGAGGCCGCGCGCGCCGGGGAGCAGGGCCGTGGTTTTGCCGTGGTCGCCGACGAAGTCCGCAGCCTGGCGGGGCGCACCAGCGCCTCGACCCAGGAGATCGCCAGCATGGTCGCACGCATTCAGCAAAGCACCCGCGAGGCGGTTATCAGCATGGAGGAGGGGGTGGCCCAGGTCGATAAAGGCATGGCCGTGACTGCCGACGTCGAGCGAGCTATCGGTGAAATCCTCGAAGCCACGCTCAACACCACGCAATTGGTCAACGATATCAGCCGAACGATTGGCGAACAGAGCCTGGCCAGCAATGAAATCGCGCATCAGGTGGAGATGATTGCCGGGATGTCCGAGGGGAACAGCAAGGTGATTGGGCAGACGGCTTTGACCACTGATGAGCTGTCGACGCTTGCGGGTCAGCTGTCGCAATCGGTGGGGCGCTTTCGGTTGTGAGACTTGTGAGGGGGTCAGAAGATTAGAGTTGATAGTGCCGGCCTCTTCGCGAGCAAGCCCGCTCCCACATTCAATCGGGTACTTCAGATAGAAACGCGATCAAATGTGGGAGCGGGCTTGCTCGCGAAGGGGCCAGTTCAGACAGCTGAAATTATAGATATTTATCTGTCACTGCCCCTTCCGAAGCACTCGACACCGTCTTCGCATATTTGGCCAACACCCCACGCTTGTACTTGGATTCAGGCCGCACCCAACGGCTCTTGCGCTCGGCCAGTTCGGCATCCGAGACCGCGACCGTGATCTGCCGGGTTTCTGCGTCGATGGTGATCCTGTCGCCGTTCTCGATCAGCGCGATGGGCCCGCCCTCAAACGCTTCCGGGGTGATATGACCGACCACGAATCCGTGTGAGCCACCAGAGAAACGCCCATCGGTGATCAGCGCCACATCTTTGCCCAACCCCTTGCCCATGACCGCCGACGTCGGCGACAGCATCTCGCGCATACCCGGCCCACCCTTGGGCCCTTCATAGCGAATCACGATGACCTCGCCGGGTTGGACCTCGCCGTTGAGAATGCCCGCCAGCGCACCTTCCTCGCCGTGGTAGACCCGCGCCGTGCCTTCAAACCGCAGGCCTTCCTTGCCGGTGATCTTCGCCACCGCGCCGGTGGGCGCGAGGTTGCCCCGCAATATCACCAGGTGCGAGTCCTTCTTGATCGGCTGATCGAAAGGCCGGATCACGTCCTGGCCGACCGGGTAGTCGGGTACGTTTTCGAGGTTTTGCGCCAGGGTCTTGCCGGTGACGGTCAGCACATCGCCATGCAGCATGCCGGCGTCGAGCATGCGTTTCATCAGGGGCTGGATGCCGCCGATGGCTACCAGCTCGCTCATCATGTAGCGGCCGCTGGGGCGCAGGTCGGCGAGCACTGGTGAGACCTTGCCCAGTTCGACGAAATCATCCAGGGTCAGTTCGACATCCACTGCGTTGGCCATGGCCAGCAAGTGCAGCACGGCGTTGGTCGAGCCGGCGAGGGCGATGACAACGCGGATGGCGTTCTCGAAGGCCTTGCGGGTCATGATGTCGCGCGGCTTGAGGTCGAGCTTGAGCAGTTCCATGACCTGCTGCCCGGCGCGGAAACTGTCCGAGGCCTTGTCGCCGCCGATGGCTTCCTGGGAGCTGGAGCCGGGCAGGCTCATGCCCAGCGCTTCGATGGCCGAGGCCATGGTATTGGCGGTGTACATGCCACCGCAGGAACCGGGGCCGGGGATCGCCACTTCCTCGATCTGCTTGACCTGGATCTCGCTGATGTCGCCCCGGGCATGCTGGCCCACGGCTTCGAACACGGAAATGATATCGGTATGGCCGGCGCCCGGGCGAATGGTCCCGCCGTACACAAAGATCGAAGGGCGATTGAGCCGTGCCATGCCGATCAGGCACCCTGGCATGTTCTTGTCGCAGCCGCCCACCGTGACGAGGCCGTCGAAGCCCTCGCAGCCGGCCACCACTTCGATGGAGTCGGCAATCACCTCCCGGGACACCAGCGAATACTTCATGCCCTCGGTGCCGTTGGCGATGCCGTCGGAAATGGTGATGGTGTTGAAGATCACGCCTTTGGCCCCGGCGGCGTTCGCGCCTTTTTCCGCTTCGACGGCCAGCTTGTCGATGTGCATGTTGCACGGCGTGACCATCGCCCAGGTCGAGGCGATGCCGATCTGGGGCTTCTTGAAGTCTTCGTCGGTGAAGCCCACGGCGCGCAACATGGAGCGGGCCGGTGCGGCTTCGACGCCGTCGACCACTTGGGAGGAGTACTTGCGCAGATCGACTTTGTCACTCATGACCTATCCTCACATGCGTCTGTGAAAAAACAGGTTGAGTATAGTGGGCCTGATGCCCACGCCCAGACCAGCAGGTCAGGAACAGACGCGCGGGTTTGCCCTGACGTGATATTATTTGCACTAACTTGGTTTGACTTATTCAGTTTTCCTTTCTTTGAGAGGGGTTAACAGAATCACTGTCGCTCAAGTAGCTGAAGCCAAAAAAGATAAAAAGTCAGTTCAGAAGGGACATATAACTGGGGTCGATGCAGTCCGTCGGCCTTGTGTGCCCACCCTCCAATCGTCATGCGCGAGCAACCACGACATCCTGCCTGAATGCCGTGAAACAGGGCTCGCGAGTGCAGATGGAAGGGCGGATGGCGTTTTATCATAGGTGCTACAGATGTTTAAGAAAGTGAACACGGCCCTCCTGGGGCTGGCCTTGTCGTTGGGGATGACGACCGCCCAGGCCGAAGAAGCCAAGAAAGTCGACGTGCTGCTGATTGGCGGCGGCATCATGAGTGCGACCCTCGGTGTCTGGCTCAATGAGCTGGAACCCGGCACCTCGATGCAGATGCTCGAACGCCTCGACGGTGTTGCCCAGGAGAGTTCCAACGGCTGGAACAACGCCGGTACCGGTCACTCCGCTCTGGCGGAACTGAACTACACCCCGGAAGATGAGAGCGGCAAAGTTTCGATCCCCAAGGCGGTGGAAATCAACGAAGCGTTCCAGGTCTCCCGTCAGTTCTGGGCCTGGCAGGTTCAGCAAGGTGTGCTGAAGAACCCGCGTTCGTTCATCAACTCCACGCCGCACATGAGCTTTGTGTGGGGCGACGACAACATCAAGTTCCTGAAAAAGCGCTACGACGCTCTGCAAGCGAGCCCGCTGTTCGCCGGTATGCAGTACTCCGAAGACCCGGCTGTGATCAAGCAGTGGGTGCCGCTGATGATGGAAGGGCGTGACCCGAACCAGAAAGTCGCCGCCACCTGGTCGCCGCTCGGCACCGACGTCAACTTTGGCGAAATCACGCGCCAGTTCGTTGCTCACCTGCAAACCACGCCGAAATTCGACTTGAAGCTGTCCAGCGAAGTGCAGGACATCACCCGCAACGAAGACGGCAGCTGGCACGTCAGCTACAAGAACCTCAAGGACGGCAGCAAATCCGGGACCGACGCGAAGTTCGTGTTCATCGGCGCCGGCGGCGGTGCCCTGCACCTGCTGCAGAAGTCGGGCATTCCTGAAGCCAAGGAGTACGCAGGCTTCCCGGTGGGCGGCTCGTTCCTGGTGACCGAGAACCCGGCCATCGCCGAGCAACACCTGGCCAAGGCCTACGGCAAAGCCTCCGTTGGCGCACCACCCATGTCGGTTCCGCACCTGGACACCCGCGTGCTCGACGGCAAGCGTGTGATTCTGTTTGGCCCGTTCGCGACCTTCAGCACCAAGTTCCTCAAAGAGGGTTCTTACCTGGACCTGCTGACCACTACGACCACGCACAACGTGTGGCCAATGACCAAGGTCGGCATCAAGGAATACCCACTGGTCGAGTACCTTGCCGGTCAGCTGATGCTGTCGGACGAAGACCGCCTCAACGCCTTGAAAGAGTACTTCCCGAACGCCAAGGCTGAAGACTGGCGCCTGTGGCAGGCCGGCCAGCGCGTGCAGATCATCAAGCGTGATGAAGCCGCTGGTGGCGTGCTGAAACTGGGTACCGAGATCGTGGCTTCCCAGGACGGCTCCATCGCCGGTCTGCTGGGCGCCTCGCCAGGTGCTTCGACCGCTGCGCCGATCATGCTGACCGTGCTGCAGAAGGTGTTCAAGGACAAGGTCGCGACCCCTGCCTGGCAGGAGAAACTGCACCAGATCGTGCCTAGCTATGGCACCCAGTTGAACGCCAGCCCCGAGAAGGTTGCGCAGGAGTGGGCTTACACCGCCAAGGTGCTGGAGCTGACTGCGCCGCCGGCGATTGGGCAGGTAGCGGCTCCGGCTGCTGCCCCGGCTGACGCACCTAAAGCACCGAAAGAAAATGCTGCGAGTGATATGGCTCTGTAACCAGAGGCCCAATCAAAAAGCCCACTGAACCGGTAACGGTCAGTGCGCTTTGTTTTGGGCGTTTGGCGCAAGCCGGCTCAAGACCTTTGAGTGTTCACCGCATCAAAGCGTTTGAGCATGTTGCGGTACATCCGGGTGCGTCGGTGATTGCCGGCGTAGCCGCCCGCGGCCGCGACTGTTCCGGCCTGGACGTGATCCAGGTAGCTGAAGACTTTCCCGGGGGAGAGAAACTCCACCTTGTGGCCAAGTTGCAGCATGCGATCCTGCAGCTCATAACCGGGCACTCGATCATCTATCTGGAAGTGCAGGCCATGCTGTTTGATGAGCCGGCTGTTCCACAGCGTACAAAAGCTCTTCAGGTGGGTTTCCCTGTAGGGTTTTGGCTCTTTCGAACGCAGGCCCAGGGTTAGCTTCAGGCGTCTGTAGTGATGTTTGAACAGGCGGGAACTGAAGCGCCAAAGGGTCCGGAGGGTGCCTCGATTCAGCTGCTCGGTGCAGCCGACCGCGGCGACGTTCGGGTCCCTGGTGCAGTACTTCATCATCATGGCAAACACTTGGGTGTTGTAGATGAAGGTATCGGTGTGCATCAGGAACAGATAGTCGGTGTCGATTCTGGCCAACGCCATGTCCAGCGCCTTGCCGTGGGCAATGTGCCCGGGTTCTTTGGCGGGGGCGTCGCGTTCGATCAGGTTGATCCATTGGAGTGAACGCAGGTATTCGATACTTTCATCTGCCGAGCCGTTATCAACCACCCAGACCGGGATGTTGGCTTGCTGTACATGCTCAAACAAAAGGTCCAGGCAAATTTTGGTCAGGTCGAACGTTTTGTAATTAACCAGGACGATGCTGAAGGGTGGTTTGGGCGATGTATCGTTGGGGCTCATCTTCGAAATACTCGACAATCCAAGAGTCCCGAAGGGTAACGGGGCAACCTTAGCCCAAGCTTAATTTTCCTTTGCCCGGGCGAGGCGGGCTGGAGTTATTGAGCTATACCAATACTTTCCCTCGCACTTCTTCCATGACTGGAGGTTGTCAATGAATCCCCGTATCCCCGTGGCTGTGCTGTTGGTGGCCGCGAGTCTGGCCGGCTGTACCCATTCATCGAACCAGTCGCTGAACCTTCCATTGACCGCCACGTACAGGAATCAAGGCCAGGCGGGGACTACTACGTTGACGGGCGTCGACAAGCAAACCAACTTCGACTTCTACATCAGCGGTGTTCCCTCCGGAACCATCCTGCCTCCGCGCATTTACACCTTCGTTAATAAGGGCTCTTGCCAGCAGCCAGGGACAGTCGCTTATGCCATGAATGACAAGGTCAACGTCCAGAGCGCGGCGGGTGCCAAGGGCTGGAGTTTTTACAGGAGCGCGCCGATTGCGATCGCTGACATGATTTCCCGCAAGTACTCCATCGTCGTGCGTTCGGCTCCGGAGGATGGCAACTTTGATCTTTTCTGCGGCGATGTCGTCAAGACGACGCAGTGAGAGCGCTGTTGCAAAGTGTGAGCCGAGTGAGCGGGTAAGGGGGCTTAGCTGCCAGGTTCACCGCCCACTGCTTTGTCTGCATCGCTCGTGGCGTCCGCTTCCTTTTTCAACGAACCCGACTCGGCACCGGAATTGGAACCTGCCGCTTCCTCACCCTTTTTATCGGCTTTTTCTGCGTTTGACTCAGGGACGTTCGACTGGTTGATTCCGGGAACCTCGTTGGGTGGAAGGGTCGTTTCTTCTACCGGTCGCTGGGTTGCAGAAGCCGAGATCGAGAGGGTCGACAGGAGGCTGGCGAACGCCAGAACAACGATTGTTCTGTTCATCATTTCAGTCTTCCGTGGGTGGGATGTATTGGGTTGGAGGAGTCGCAGGAGGGAAGGTGCCGGGTGGCTGACGAGTGGTGGCCAACAGCTTCTATGTGCGTGCTGCATCTGATCATAAGCAAGATAGAAGACGGTTCTAGTACCATAGTGCTTATATCGAACTAGATATTACATTTTTACGCTTTTCTGGTAATCATGTAATCCCGATTGGTAGTAGTGACGCGATCTTCATGGAAAGTTGGAAAGCGGCCCTTGGCTCAGCTCGCATTGGAGAGTCCAAATACAAAACCCTGGTGCAGACCATCATTCGCGAAATCGAAAATGGGAGGTTTGCAAATAACCAGCGCCTGCCGTCGCAGCGACAGGTCGCCAACGTTTTGGGTATCAGCGTTCAGACGGTGAACAATGCCTATGAGGTGCTGGAGCGTCAGGGGCTGGTGCGGTGTGAAGTCGGTCGTGGCAGCTTTGTCATGCGAAATACCGTTCAACAGATCACCGATGAAATTCTTGAAGCAGCGGAACGCTCGGTGGTGGATCTGTCAATCGCACGCATCATGCAAACTCAGGTCCATGACCGGATCTGGCAGGATACATGCGCTGAACTCAGCACCGAAGATCAGCAGCCATGGATGTCCTCCCTTCTACCCCGGGCCGGGTTAGAGGCGCACCGCGAGGCGGCCATGGAGTGGGTCAATGGATTGGGCATGCAGGTCGAGCGTGAGAATCTGCTGATAACCAATGGTGCTTCCCAAAGTATTTTTCTGGCCCTGGCATCGGTTGCCGGTCCTGAAGACGTCGTGCTTTGCGAAGGGTTGACCAATCACATCGTGATCGGTAACGCCCAGATATTGGGGTTTACGCTCAAGGGGTTGCCGACGGACAGTGACGGCATTGACCCGGATTTCTTCGAGGATATGTGCAGTAACGAGCGCATTACTGCACTGGTGTGTACGCCGAACCTGAACAACCCTACGTCGAGCCTGATGCCCGACGCCCGCCGCCGTGAGATTGCAGCGATCGCACGACGGTTTGGCGTACACATCATCGAAGACGATGTTTATGGACCGCTTGTGGCTCAGCCGCATGTCCGGCCGATCAGTTATTACGCTCCCGAGTTGTCCTTCTACTGCACGAGCATGACCAAGTCGGTAATGGCCGGTCTTCGTATTGGTTGTCTGGTGATGCCCGGGCGTCTGACCCAACGCACGGAACGTATTTTGCGCGTCAGCACCTGGATGGCCGCGCCCCTGATTGCCGAAATTGCGACGCGCTGGATTCGCGACGGGCGTGCCGACAGCCTGGTGAAGTTGCAACGCAAACTGCTCGGTGAGCGTCAGGCCATGGTCAAGGAGTACCTTGAAGAACACCTGCTCGGTCATCATCCGCAAGCACCTAGCGCCTGGGTAAACATTCCGCCGCAATGGGAAGTGGACGACATGGTGCGGGCGTTGCGCGCACGGCACATCGCAGTGACGCCGCCAGACCCCTTTCTTGTCCGTGGCATCTCCAGGCCTCGAGCGGTTCGGCTGTGCGTTGGCGCCAAATGCACTGACCAGGTATTGCGCAAGGCATTGTCCGACATCCGTGAGGTGTTCGGACAATCGCCAGAACCATGATTCTTGGGGGGGGCGGGGCGTGAAATACCCCTCGATAAAGTGAACTAGTACATTCCTTGTGAGGGTTTTCCGTTTTTATACTCGGACAACACCCTCGGGAGTTGGGATGTGGAAAAGTCGGAGCTGTTGCTCAACAGTATTTGCCTTACTCGTCAGTGTGGCGGGGACTTGTCCAGGCGGCTTAAATGGAATTGCGCATTGGCGCCAATCAAGGACGGTGATTCAACTCAAAATCCTGCTCGCATGGGGTTTTCCCAGCTTCAAATTTCGCGACGTCAGTCGTTGTCCCTTTTTTATTACATCAAATTCAGTGTGACCGCACCGAGCGAATACCTGTGCTTGACGCGGTGCCGTACTGGTTGTTCGCCATTTTTTGCAGCAGGTGCAACACGAAGCATCTTGGCAGCGAATGTTAATTCGTTCGCCAGCGCACCTGCAGCCGGCCATAAGGCGAGGGGAATAACTAGCTTAAAGAGCAGATCAGGAACACAGGCATTTAAAAAACACGCTCAGAAGTTTTTTGTACATGTTTGTTCTATTAACCCTGTTCCGTACCGAGCACCACCCAATGACGAGTAGAGCTCTGAAGTAGATCTCTGGATCCTGTTTTTTGGTTGGCCTTCGCGATGTACTAACTAGTTGGAGATAACATGGATATTTCCGCAAAAGCCATCCCTCTCAATCAGCCTGCGACCGCAGGTTCATTCCAGGGCGTGACCGATGGACTGACTGTCACCGAACCCAGTCGCGTATTTCTGAATCTACGGCCCGCTGACATTTCCTCATACAGCCGTGAAGGCGCAGACTTGATCGTCGTCACCGGTGGAGAGTCGTTGCGTATCGTCGGCTTTTATCAGGATAAAGCCGATAGCCAGCTTTACCTGAAGGATGACGAAGGCAACATGTTGCTGGCCGACCTGTCGCCGGCCGCGAGTGGCGGTGCGGTATTCGCTCAGTACACCCCGCAGGCGGAGGCCTCACCTTTTGAGTCCCTGACTGGCGCCGCCGCTGAGGATGACGATGGCTTGGCGGGATGGGCTTTGTTCGGGGCCGGAGCGGTGGCCCTCGCCGCCGGACTCAGTTCGGGCGGCGGAGGCGGCGGAGGCGGGGACGATGCACCGCCACCCGCCACGAGCGTGCCCGATACCACGCCTCCGGGCACGCCGACCGCCAGCTTCAATGCCGACGGCAGTGTCATCAGCGGTACAGCTGAGCCGGGTAGCACGGTGGGAGTCGATTTGAATGGTGATGGCACCAGTGATCTCACCACCGTAGTCGGCTCGGATGGCAATTACAGTATTCCCCTGACTCCACCACTGGCCAACGGCGAGACAGTGAACGTGGTTGCGATCGATCCGGCAGGCAATGTCAGCCCGCCCGCCAGCGCCAGCGCTCCGGATACCACGCCGCCAGCCATTGCGCAGATCAATGGATTTAACGATGACGTGGGTAGTGTGACGGGCAATCTGGCCGATGGCGCTTCCACGGACGATACAACGCCCACGCTGACCGGCAGGGGGGATGTCGGCACTACCGTGCGTGTCTATGTCGACGATACATTGCTGGGCACAGCTTTAGTCGACTCCAACGGCGATTGGAGTTTCACCCCGACAGCGCCTTTGGGCGCGGGCGTGCATCATTTCGAAGTCACCAGCGTGGATGCGGCGGGTAACGAGTCGCTCGAAAGTGCGCCGTACTCCATCACCATCGACACTACGGCTCCGACCGCACCCGTGGTCAATCCCACCAATGGCACGCTGCTCGCAGGCAGCGGCGAACCCTTGAGTACCATCGCTATCGACGTCAACGGCGACGGCGTGGCTGATTACAGTGTCGCTGCCGATGCCGCCGGAAACTGGTCGGTAATACCAGTGCCGGCCCTGGGTGATGGTACTGCTATCAGCGTCACGGCCACCGATGCCGCCGGCAATACCAGCAGCCCCACCGGCGTGGTGGTGGACGCTGACCTGGTCGACAGTATCGCGCCTAGCGCCCCGCTGATCAGTGCGATCCTGGACGATGTCGGCAGCGCAACCGGCTCCGTGGCCAACGGCGGCAGCACCGATGACAATTTGCCAACGCTCATGGGTACCGCCGAGGCAGGCAGTACCGTGCACATCTTCCTCGCCGGCGTGTTGCTCGACAGTGTGGTTGCTGATGCGCTCGGTGCCTGGAGCTATACGCTGACGACACCCTTGGCGAACGCCAACTACAGTTTTACCGCGACCAGCCAGGACGCGGCGAGCAATGAGTCGGTATCCAGCGCGCCTTACGTGATTACTGTCCAGCATGATCTCAGCGCTGGCGGGTTGTCTGGCAGCGATGCGCCGATCCTGGCGATTCCCGAAGCCGGGGGCGGTGGCATCAATGCCGCCGAACTGGCCAATGGCATTCAGGCGGTAGTCGGGCTGCCCACTGGCACCCAGGTGGGTGATGTCATCACCATCACCACCAACGATGGCACCAGTGACTTAGTCACCACCCACACCGTGACCCAGGCCGATCTCACGAACGGTATCGTCGTGGTGACCCTGGCCGGCACCTACGCCGATGGTCACTACACAAGCAGCGCCGTGATCAGCGACGCGGCCGGCAACAACTCGGCGCCGTCCAGCACGCTGCAGTTCAGCGTCGATGCCACCAGCCCAGGCGGGGTGACGGGCAGCGATGCTCCGACCGTGGCGATTGCCGAGGCTCTCAATGGCATTGATGCCGCCGAACTGGCCGATGGCATTCAGGCGGTGGTCGGGCTGACCCCCGGCACCCAGGTGGGTGATGTCATCACCCTCACCGCCAATGATGGCACCAACGACGTTGTCACCAGCCACAGCGTGACCCAGGCCGACCTCACGGCCGGCAACGTTGCGCTGACCCTGGCGGGCACCTACGCCGATGGCAACTACAGTATCAGCGCCGTGATCAGTGACGTGGCCGGCAACAGCTCGGCGCCATCCAGCCCACTGCTGTTCAGCGTCGATGCAACCAGCCCTAGCGGGGTGGCGGGCAACGATGCTCCTACCGTGACTATTGCCGAGGCCGGAGGTGGTGGCATCAATGCCGCCGAACTGGCCGATGGCATTCAGGCGGTGGTCGGGCTCACTCCTGGCACTCAGGCAGGTGATGTGATCACCCTCACCGCCAATGATGGCACCAACGACATTGTTACCAGCCACACCGTGACCCAGGCCGACCTCACGGCCGGCAACGTGGCGGTGACCCTGGCCGGTAGCTACGCCGATGGCAACTACAGTATCAGCGCCGTGATCAGCGACTCGGCCGGCAACAGCTCGGCGCCGTCCAGCCCGCTGCAGTTCAGCGTCGATGCCACCAGCCCTGGCGGGGTGACGGGCAGCGATGCTCCGACCGTGGCGATTGCCGAGGCTCTCAATGGCATTGATGCCGCCGAACTGGCCGATGGCATTCAGGCGGTGGTCGGGTTGACTCCCGATACCCAGGTGGGTGATGTCATCACCCTCACCGCCAATGATGGCACCAACGACGTTGTCACCAGCCACACCGTGACCCAGGCCGACCTCACGGCCGGCAACGTTGCGCTGACCCTGGCGGGCACCTACGCCGATGGCAACTACAGTATCAGCGCCGTGATCAGCGATGCGGCCGGTAACAGCTCGGCGCCGTCCAGCCCACTGCTGTTCAGCGTCGATGCAACCAGCCCTGGCGGGGTGGCGGGCAACGATGCTCCTACCGTGACTATCGCCGAGGCCGGAGGTGGTGGCATCAATGCCGCCGAACTGGCCGATGGCATTCAGGCGGTGGTCGGGCTCACTCCTGGCACTCAGGCAGGTGATGTCATCACCCTCACCGCCAATGATGGCACCAGCAACTTCGTCACCACCCACACCGTGACCCAGGCTGACCTCACGGCCGGCAACGTGGCGGTGACCCTGGCCGGTAGCTACGCCGATGGCGACTACAGTATCCGCGCCGTGATCAGCGATGCGGCCGGCAACAGCTCGGCACCGTCCAGCCCACTGCTGTTCAGCGTCGATGCCACCAGCCCTGGCGGGGTGACGGGCAGCGATGCTCCGACCGTGGCGATTGCCGAGGCTCTCAATGGCATTGATGCCGCCGAACTGGCCGATGGCATTCAGGCGGTGGTCGGGTTGACTCCCGATACCCAGGTGGGTGATGTCATCACCCTCACCGCCAATGATGGCACCAACGACGTTGTCACTAGCCACACTGTGACCCAGGCCGACCTCACGGCCGGCAACGTGGCGGTGACCCTCGCGGGCACCTACGCCGATGGCGACTACAGCATCCGCGCCGTGATCAGCGATGCGGCTGGCAACAGCTCGGCGCCGTCCAGCCCACTGCTGTTCAGCGTCGATACCGTCAACCCAGGCGGGGTGACGGGCACCGATGCCCCGACCCTGGCGATTGCCGAAGCCGTGGGCGGCATCAATGCCGCTGAACTGGCCGATGGCATCCAGGCAGTGGTTGGTCTGACCCCCGGCACCCAGTTGGGTGACGTGATTACCATCACCGCCAACGATGGCACCAGCAACTTCGTCACCACCCACACCGTGACCCAGGCCAACCTCACCGCCGGCAACGCCGCAGTGACATTGGCGGGCACCTACGTCAATGGTTCCTACACAACCAGCGCCGTGATCAGCGACGGGGCCGGCCACAACTCGGCGCCATCCAGCCCACTGCTGTTCAGCGTCGATACCACCAGCCCTGGCGGGGTGACGGGCACTGTTGCTCCGACCCTCGCGATTGCCGAGGCTCTCAATGGCATCGATGCCGCCGAGCTGGCCGATGGCATTCAGGCTGTAGTCGGGTTGACTCCCGGCACCCAGTTGGGTGACGTGATCACCCTCACTGCCAACGATGGCACCAGCAACTTCGTCACCACCCATACCGTGATCCAGGCTGACCTCACGGCTGGCAACGTCGCGGTGACCCTGGCGGGCACCTACGCCGATGGCGACTACAGCATCCGCGCCGTGATCAACGATGCGGCCGGCAACAGCTCGGCGCCATCCAGCCCACTGCTGTTTAGCGTCGATACCGTCAACCCAGGCGGGGTGACGGGCAACGATGCCCCGACCCTGAACATTGCCGAAGCCGTGGGCGGCATCAATGCCGCTGAACTGGCCGATGGCATCCAGGCAGTGGTTGGTCTGACCCCCGGCACCCAGCTGGGTGACGTGATTACCATCACCGCTAACGATGGCACCAGCAACTTCGTCACCACCCACACCGTGACCCAGGCCAACCTCACCGCCGGCAACGCCGCAGTGACATTGGCGGGCACCTACGTCAATGGTTCCTACACAACCAGCGCCGTGATCAGCGATGGGGCCGGCCACAACTCGGCGCCATCCAGCCCACTGCTGTTCAGCGTCGATACCACCAGCCCTGGCGGCGTGACGGGCACCGCTGCTCCTACCCTGGCGATTGCCGAAGCCGCCGGCGACATCAATGCCGCTGAACTGGCCGATGGCATCCAGGCGGTGGTCGGGCTGACCCCCGGCACCCAGCTGGGTGACGTGATCACCATCACTGCCAACGATGGCACCAGCGATTTCGTCACCACCCACACAGTGATCCAGGCCGACCTCACGGCCGGCAACGTGGCGGTGACTCTGGCGGGCAGCTACGCCGATGGTGACTACACAACCAGTGCCGTGATCAGCGACGCGGCCGGCAACAGCTCGGCGCCGTCCAACCCGCTGCTGTTCAGCGTCGATGCCACCAACCCTGGCGGGGTGACGGGCAACGTTGCTCCGACCCTGGCGATTGCCGAAGCCGCCGGCGGCATCAATGCTGCCGAACTGGCCGATGGCATCCAGGCGGTGGTCGGGCTGACCCCCGGCACCCAGCTGGGTGACGTGATCACCATTACCGCCAACGATGGCACCAGCAACTTCGTCACCACCCACACCGTGATCCAGGCCGACCTCACGGCCGGCAACGCCGCAGTCACATTGGCGGGCACTTACGCCAATGGTTCCTACACATCCAGCGCCGTGATCAGCGACGCGGCGGGAAACAGCTCGGCGCCGTCCAGCTCACTGCCATTCACCGTCGATGCCACCAGCCCTGGCGGGGCGACGGGCACCGCTGCTCCGACCCTGGCGATTGCCGAAGCCGCCGGCGACATCAATGCTGCCGAACTGGCCGATGGCATCCAGGCGGTGGTCGGGCTGACCCCCGGCACCCAGCTGGGTGACGTGATCACCATCACCGCCAACGATGGCACCAACGACTTCGTCACCACCCACACGGTGATCCAGGCCGACCTCACGGCCGGCAACGTGGCGTTGACTCTGGCGGGCAGCTACGCCGATGGTGACTACACAACCAGCGCCGTGATCAGCGACGCGGCCGGCAACAGCTCGGCGCCGTCCAACCCGCTGCTGTTCAGCGTCGATGCCACCAGCCCTGGCGGGGTGACGGGCAACGTTGCTCCGACCCTGGCGATTGCCGAAGCCGCCGGCGGCATCAATGCCGCCGAACTGGCCGATGGCATCCAGGCGGTGGTCGGGCTGACCCCCGGCACCCAGCTGGGTGACGTGATCACCATTACCGCCAACGATGGCACCAGCAACTTCGTCACCACCCACACCGTGATCGAGGCCGACCTCACGGCCGGCAACGCCGCAGTGACATTGGCGGGCACTTACGCCAATGGTTCCTACACATCCAGCGCCGTGATCAGCGACTCGGCGGGAAACAGCTCGGCGCCGTCCAGCTCACTGCCATTCACCGTCGATGCCACCAGCCCTGGCGGGGCGACGGGCACCGCTGCTCCGACTCTGGCGATTGCCGAAGCCGCCGGCGACATCAATGCCGCTGAACTGGCCGATGGCATCCAGGCGGTGGTCGGGCTGACCCCCGGCACCCAGTTGGATGACGTGATCACCATCACCGCCAACGATGGCACCAACGACTTCGTCACCACCCACACCGTGACCCAGGCCGAACTCACGGCAGGCAATGCCGCAGTGACCCTGGCCGGTACCTACGCCGATGGTGTCTACACATCCCGCGCCGTGATCAGTGACGCGGCCGGCAACAGTTCGGCTGCGTCCAACACACTGCCGTTCCGGGTTGAGGCGGTCAACGTCGCGCCTCAAGCTCAGGCAGACAATACAGCTCTGCTTGGCCTGATAGGCGCTGACGCGCTGAACCTGATTGACTTGAGTTCGCAGGCGTTCAGGGCGGTGGACCGTGATGGCAACCTGACTAGTGTCGTGGTGACGTCTGGCTCGTTACTGGGCTTGAATACGTTGACGTTTGTTGCCTCAAATGCTCTGGCAGCGGAGCTGGGGCTACAGATTGATATTGTCAACACTCCGGGGATCCTGGGTTTGATAGGCGGCTCAACGGAGCTGACCATTACCGCAACCGACGGCGGAGTCATCGACAACCAATCGATCAACGAACTACTGGGTACTGTGCACTATGCGCAAGATGTGAGCGCGCTGGGGGCAACTATTCTCAATGGCACCTTCGTCACGGTGACAGATAGCCAGAACCTGTCATCGAACGCAGCTACGGGCACGTTGGCGGATGTCGAACTCCTCGACTCTCAAGGTGACACCAGGATCCAGGAGGGCACTGCGGGCAACGACACGCTGACCGGAACATTGGCAGCCGACCGCCTGTATGGCCACGCTGGCAACGATACCTTGTCGGGTGGCGGCGGCAATGACCTGTTAAGAGGCGGCAGCGGCGATGACACGCTCAATGGTGATGCCGGGAATGATCTGCTGATAGGGGGGGCCGGTCACGACACCCTCAATGGCGGGATCGGCAACGACACGATGGTGGTGTCCGATATCAACTTCACCTCTGTGGACGGCGGCGTCGGATTCGATACCCTGGCGCTGGACGGGATCAACATCAACTTCAATAATCCCGGCCTTGGCACTGTCAGCAATATCGAGAAAATCGACATGGGTACCGGCGATGCTGGCACCACCCTGACCCTGACCGACGCGGCGGTAGACAGCCTGACCGACTCGATTAACCAGCTGTATATCAGCGGGGACGCCTTTGACACCCTGAACATTACCGGTGCCGTGGCCACCGGAGTGCAAACCACGGTCGGCGATACCACCTATTCGCAATACACATTAGGTGTGAACGATTTGCAGGTAGACACCCATCTGCAGGTGATCGTCTGACGGCGCCGGGCGGAAAGGGGGCTGTCCGGTCGTTCGCCCGGACAGTACTCACCGCTTTGCGTCCACTGTGCCAGTCCCCACAAAGGCCGGGTTTCCTGCCTTTGTGGGGGGCTTGCCTGGTTCTACAGGGACTGCCGCAGATGGCAACCGCGATCACACTAACCGATGCCGTTCACCTGGGCCTGGCTGCGCACCCCGAAGTACGCTCGGCCATGTCCGAGGTGAACAGGGCATCAACCGATCTGGATATGAGCAAGAACGGGTACTACCCGAAGGTGAATGCATCGGCCGGGCCGGAGGACGGCATGTTCGGAGACATGGGCTATGACCTCACGGTTTCGCAACGGCTGTATGACTGGGGGAGGGTCGAGAGTCAGGTAGATACCGCTTCGGCAAAGTTGCGCGAGCAGACGGAGAACCTGCTGGTGGTCCGCGAGGATGCTGCGTTGGACATATGCGAAATCTACCTGGATGTACTTACGACGGAGCAACGGCTCGACGCTGTGCGCAGCCATATTTCCCGTTTGGGCAAGCTCGGTGACTTGATTCGCCAACGTGCCAGCGCGGGATATACCGACAGTGGCGAAGAGAGCCGGGCCAACCTTGAATTGGCTCGGGCCCAGGAGCAATTGCTGATTGAAAAGGGCGCCCTGCAGGATGCCGAACAGCAATACCGACAGTTGGTCGGGGGGCCGGCCGCCGGTCTGGAACAGCCCGGCGACGAGTCATTTTCCGCCCATCTGCGCGGTGCGGGAGACCTGGATAATGCCATTGCTCAATCACCGCTGTATCGCAAGGCCAAACAGAAGCAGGCGGTTGAGGAAGCGAAGGTGCGCGAAGCGGATGCATCGATGTTTCCCCAACTGAACCTGGAAGGTTCGATGTTGCGGCGTGAACTCGGTGGTCAGCTGACCAGTGATTCGGTTATCGCCCTGCGTATTCGCATGGAAACCATCGATGGACTTTCGATCTTTCAGCGACCCAACGCGGCCCGCCAGAGTCTTGAGGCGGCTGAGTGGAACGTGGACACCATGCGCCGCGATATCCGGCGCAAAGTGTCGTCATTGGTCGAGAACGAAACTACCGCGAAATGGCGTGAGCAGTCGCTTCGTGAACAGATCAAGCATGCCAAGGAGGTCGATGCCGTTTATCAGGATCAATTTGTTGTCGGCCTTCGCGACATGACCGACATGCTGACCATTGAAAACGAGCGTTTCGAAGCGGAGCGTCAGTTCATCAACCTCCAAAGTGAACGCAAGCGTGTGCAATACCGTGCAGCGGCCCAGTTGGGCCTGCTGGTTCCACTGCTGGAAGAACGATTGCCACCGAGGGGTACTTCATGATTGAAGCCATCGAAAGGGACACCCCTGAAATCCAGGCCAAGGCAGCGCCCTCGTTTAGTCAGGATCCGCTGCGTGACGGGCTGCTGTTGCTGTGTCGCCAGTTTGGCCGGGCGGCCAGCATCGCCGAACTCGGCGAGGGCCTGGCACTGGAAAAGGGCCGGTTGCCGCTGAAACTGGCACCCCGGGCCTTGCGCCGGCTTGGATTGACCGCACGGGTGCTGGAGGTTCCGTTGATGGCCATCAGCCCAACGTTGCTGCCGGTGTTGCTGCAATTGCGCGATGGGCAAAGTGTCATCCTTGTCGAGCGCCAGGGCGAGGAGGTCACTGTGCTCGATGCGTCCAGCGGCGGTGGTCAGCGGACCCTGTCTCTGCTGGAACTGGAGGCGCAATACAGTGGCTCGGCATTGTTCGCCCGGCCGCAGTATCGCCCGGATGGTCGCGCTGGAAGCTATGCCAGCGAGCCTGCCGAACATTGGCTCAAGGCACCCCTGAAGGCTTGCTGGCGGGCTTATGCCGCCACCGGCGTCGCGGCCCTGATGACCAACCTGCTGGCGGTTTCCTCGGCGCTGTTCGCCATGCAGGTATATGACCGGGTGGTACCCAATAACGCCTTTGATACCTTGTGGATCCTGACCAGCGGCGTAGTGCTGGCGATGCTGCTGGAGTTCGTGCTGCGCAGCCTGCGCGCGCACATTCTGGATGTCACGGGCAAGCGTCTGGACGTGCATCTATCCTCGGTTCTGTTCAATCAGGTGCTGCAGATTCGACTGCAATCGAAACCCGCGTCGGTGGGCGCCTTCAGCACTCAGATCCGCGAATTCGAGTCCGTGCGCGAATTCTTCACCTCGAGTACAGCAGCGGCCATCAGTGACCTGCCATTCGTTTTCCTGTTTCTGCTGGCGATCGTTCTGATTGGCGGCTCTGTCGTCTGGGTGCCGTTGTTGGCGATCCTGCTGATGTTGTTGCCGGGCCTGCTGGCGCAGAAAAAACTCGCTCAGTTGTCGCGCCAGAATCTGCGGGAAGGGGCGGTGAAGAACGGCGTATTGCTCGAAGCCATCGAAAACCTGGAAACAGTCAAGGCAAGCCGTGCCGAAGGTCGCTTGTTGAACCAATGGGAAATGCTCACCGCAGAGCTATCCCAGTCGGCGGTGACCTCGCGCAGTTTGACCGCGGTGCTCAGCCATGGAGCGCTGTTGATCCAGCAGCTGGGCTACGTCGGCGTACTGATCGTGGGCGTCTACCAGATCAGCAACGGTGAAATGACGATCGGCGCCTTGATTGCCAGCTCGCTGCTGGCCGCACGGGCAATCGCCCCCATGGGCCAGATGGCGGGCCTGCTCGCGCGATGGCAGCATGTCAAGGTCGCTATGGAGGGCCTCGACGGATTGATGAATGCCCCTACCGAGCGCCCGGCAGGCAGGCGCTTCGCTCACGTGGATCGTCTGCAAGGCCACTACAGCATCGAGAAATTGCAGATGCGCTACCACGCGGAAGGACTGCCGGCGCTGGATATCCCGCAACTGCAGATCAAGCCGGGCGAGCATGTGGCCTTGCTGGGTGGTAACGGTTCGGGCAAATCGACGCTGCTGCGCTTGTTGTCCGGGTTGACCACGGCCGACCAGGGAAGCGTTCTGCTCGACCATCTGAGCATCGGCCAGATCGACCCGAGCGGATTACGCCAGAACATTGGCTACTTGCCCCAGGACACGGTGCTGTTTTACGGCACATTACGTGAAAACCTGACCCCGGATAACGCCGATCAAAGTGACGAAGAATTATTCGCAGTCCTGGATGGTGTTGGCCTGGGCACCTTCGTGCGTGGACACCCCCTGGGGCTCGACATGTTGCTGGAGGGCAGCGCCAGTGTTTCGGGGGGACAGCGCCAGGCCATTGGGTTGACCCGCCTGCTGCTTCAGGATCCGCCAATTGTGCTGCTCGATGAGCCGACCGCCGCGTTCGACCAGGAAAGCGAAGCTCATGTCATTCGCTACTTGCAGGGCTGGCTGGATGGACGCACGTTGATCCTCTCCACCCATAAGCGTGCGCTGCTGGTGTTGACCGAGCGAGCATTGGTGCTGCGCCAGGGCAAGCTGATCATGGATGGTCCGCTGAGCAGTGTTGTCAGTGGCAACCAGGTAAACGTCACTAAGGACGTCGTATGAGAACTCATACTCGCGCGGAATTTAAGCTGTTGCGTTCGCTTGGCGACTCACAGGTGGCCATGGAGAGTCCGACCGCCTGGTTAATCTTTTGGACCTGTCTGTTAAGCATGGTGGGGTTTGTCGTCTGGGCAGCCTGGGCCGAACTGGACGTAGTGACGCGTGGTGATGGACGCATCGTGCCCCACAGCCGGATCCAGAAAATCCAGAGCCTTGAGGGCGGGATTCTCGGGCAGTTGATGGTGCATGAAGGTGACTTGGTCGAGGCAGGGCAGTTGCTGGTCAAGTTGGACAACACCCGTTTCCACTCCGCCTACATGGAGAGCAAGAGCCAGGCCGAGGCACTGTCCGCCGCTATTGCCCGTCTGGAAGCAGAGACCCTGAACCAGGACACCATCAGTTTCCCGCCAGGTCTTTCCAGCAACAGCGCTTTCATGGCGAGTGAGCGCGCCCTGTTCAAGGCGCGGCGTGACACCTATCAGCAAGCGGTGCACTCGCTCAAGTCGGAGCTGGAACTGGCGCGCCGACAGTTTCGTCTGATCGAACCGCTGGTGAATAAACGTGCGGCCAGTGAAATGGAGGCGTTGCGCTTGAGCAAGGAAATCGCCTCACTGAATGGCAAACTGACCGAGGTCGCCAACGCCTATTTCCAGGATGCTTATACCGAGCTGTCGTCGAAAAAAGCGGAACTCAACGCACTTGACCAGACGCTGTTGCAGCGTGAAGACCAGTTGCGTCGTACCGAGGTGCGTTCTCCGGTCAACGGACGGGTCAACGACATCATGATCACTACTCGCGGTGGCGTTATTCAGCCCGGCGAGGCGATCATGGACGTGATCCCGGTCGACGATAAACTGCTGGTCGAGGCGAAAGTCAAACCCCGTGATGTTGCCTTTCTGGTCCCGGGGATGCCCGCGCGGGTCAAGATCACCGCGTATGACTATACGGTATACGGCGACCTTTCCGGCACTCTGGAGCAGATCAGCGCAGACACCATCGAGGAAGACACCCCACGCGGTAAGGAGGCTTTCTACAAGATACTCGTGAAGACCGATTCCAGTGATCTGCGCAAAGGGGAGGATGTTCTGCCGATCAAACCCGGCATGGTTGCCGAAGTGGATGTACAGAGCGGAAAGCGAACCGTGCTCAATTACCTGCTAAGGCCATTGCTCAAGGCTCGCTTGTATTAGATTTTTCGGCCGTTGTAGCGTCAACGGGCGATCAAGGCGATTGAGGAAGGGGGGGGCATGCCGCCCAACGCATTCTGATCGCCGAGACCTGCGTCGAGACGCTGTTGGATTCTCGAAGGTGAGATCCAGGCCACGGAGTCAAATTATGACAAACATGCCAAATGCCAATTGCTTCATCGACAGTGAACACGACGGCCTGCTGGAAATGTGCTGTGATCTGGGCGACTACGTGAGCATGGGAGAAGTGGTCGCCCGTGTTCACGACGTTACCCAGAGCGGCGTCGCGCCGGCGGAATATCGCACAGCCCGCAGCGGCCGGCTGGCGGCGCGCCACGTTCCGGGGCTGGTGCAGCGCGGCGATATCATTGCAGTCATTGCCGATGTATTGCCCTGACCGAGCACCACTGTGTGAGCAGCCAATGAACGTCGCGTGTACGGTTTCCACCGTTCGTCCATTGCACTGCACTTGCGATGTCTTTGCGAAGTCTGAACTTCATGCACGGATATCCCGCGCCTCTGAATGGAGAGTCAGCATGGACATTGATGAGAATGCGCCTGGGAACATCTCTCAGCAGGCCGTAACACGCACGACGGATAACGAAGCAGGTCACGATCCTGCACGGCCTGAAGCTGCGTCAAAGACGCGCGAAGATAGCCCTGATCGCGGTGAATCCGGGGCGGGGAATGACCGGGATTCGCCAGTTGTCACTGAGCCACAAACCGATACGGCGCCCAATAATCACAAGCCGGATCCCGCCGCCAAAGAAAACGCCTACAGCCCTGACTTCAAATCCGAACCTGAGCATAAGCCGGTTCAAGACGCTGATATCGATACTCCGGGCGGTTAGTCGCAGGCCGGCGCCCCGCATTTGTCAGTGGCTTCGACTGTCCAGAACGCTCGAAACCCATTGATCTCGCCCGTTCGTCCCAACTTCCCCCACACTAGCGTCTGGGTTTGGCGGGCAATTGCACGGGCTTGCCCACCTGTTTTCACTCGACCTGACAGCCTTTTGCATCGGGTATGACCAGGTCGTTTTGGCTTCTTAGGTACAACTGTCACAGCAAGGGAGCGGGGGGGGGTGGCAGAACGCGGAGAAGGGATGTAGTTGCGGAAATGGTCGAAAAGATGCGGGACCGATCTTCGAAGGCCTCAGCGAATTGTCAAAAGCCAGAAACGACAAAGCCCTGAATAATCAGGGCTTTGTCGGTACAAATATGGCGGAGGCGATGGGATTCGAACTCATGGACCTGTTACAGTCGACGGTTTTCAAGACCGATATTTGGACTCAATCGGGCTAAGGCCTGTAGCGGTTTCCGCTCCTTTACACACAAGGGTTTCACTTCGCTTACCGGATCCTTAAGCGAACAGCATTGCGCTTATTGAGCGGCTTTGGTGATGGCGTCAAAGGCGACCATGTCGTCGATGACCTCGCCTCCGGTGGATTTGGTCTGTGCTTGCCAAACCACAATCACCACATTGTGGGTTGGATTGATGTAGACGTACTGACCAAAAATGCCGGCAGCGGTAAACGCTTTATCTGCCTTCGAAGCCTCTGTCCAGGCAGGCCACCACATGGAAGCAAAGTCGCCATATGCCGCATCCGCGCCAGTGGTTGTACTGACGAAACTCATCCAGTCTTTGGGCAGTACCTGCTTGTCGCCGGCCTTGCCGCCGCTGAGTACGAACTGTCCGAAGCGCCCGTAATCTTCAAGCGTCGCACTGATACCGCTGCCGCCCACCTCATTGCCATTGGGGCCGTCGAGCCACCAGTTGGCGTCGCTTTGCATGCCATACGGTGCCCAGATTTTTTCACTCAAGTAATTCGCCAATGGCTTGCCCGTGGCGGCGCTGACCAATTGCCCCAGTACTTGTGTTTCCCCGGTGCTGTAGTTGGTCAGCGTACCTGGGGTCGCGATGCTTGGCCGTGTGGCCATGTACTTGAGGGCCGAGCCGGGTACTTGCGCGATTTGCAGCTTGAGCATCATCCGCCGGTCTGAGGTCGGATCGGCGTATTTCTCACTCCACTTGACCCCAGAGCGCATGGCCAGCACCTGACGTACCGTCGCCTGTTCATAACCACTGCCAGCCAGTGAAGGCAGGTAGTTGGTTACTTTGTCATCCAGGCTTTTGATCGAACCGTCCTGCAACGCGGCGCCCACCAGCGTCGAGGTGATGGACTTGGCCACCGACATCGACATCCACCGGGTGTCCGCTGTATTGCCCTTTTCATAGCGCTCAGTAACGATTTTACCGTCCTTGAGCACCAGCAGGCCCGTTACATGGTTAAGCGTGACGTAGTCATCGAGGTTGTATTGCTTGCCTTTGAAGTCAAAGGCAACTGGCCCGAGCGGCTGGCCGCTGCGCGGTAATGGAAAGGGATGACCAGCGGCCTTGATGGTGCGCACAGGGAACAAGCGATCAATGTTGCGGAAGGTGTTAACGGCCATGTCTTCGCTGAGCTTGCCGTTGTACATAGTCTCGACGTCGCCAATTGGCTCCTGTGCATGGAGGTAGGGCTTCGTTGAATCCGCGTTGCTTGAACAGGCAATCAACGACAGCACCAGTGCCGAAGCGCACGTCACCACCTGAACACGGCGTCTCTCAGCGATTGATGAATGATCTGAGTGCAGCATGAAAGACTTCCTTCTTATTATGGTTTTTGTGGGTTGAACAAATAAGATTCGCAAGTAACATGCTAAAAAACGCCTCCCCGGCGGCCTGCGCACCCACGGGATCACGTCTTCAAGGGGCGACCGCGGACCAGTGATGCAGTTGACGCTCCGCGTTCCACATTGGGTGAACTCGCGCAAAATAGAGGGCGTAATAGGGACGTTTCATCTGGACATTTTCAAAATATGCTCGACTACTCCATGTTTCAACGAGTAACACATGATGGGGACAATCCTCGCTCTGCAGCACGTCAAACCCCAGGCAGTCAGGCTCACGTTCGATCAGCGTGCGCAAATTCGACAGCTCGTGCAGAAAGTCCGCGAGACGCTCAGACCGGATCTTTAGCTCTACCGTGAGAACATACATACTGTTCAACTCAAAGTGAGTCAGTCAAGCCGCCATCGGTCAGGAGCGTGCGCCCCGTGATCCAGCGCGATTCGTCCGAAGCAAGGAATACGACCACGTCCGCGATGTCCTCGGGCTCACCGATACGCCCTGCCGGTGTCGCCGCGATCACAGCTTGCCGGCGCGCGTCGGGCGTCGCCGCAGTCATGTCCGTGCTTGTCATCGAGGGCGCCACCGCATTCACCGTGATCCCCCGTGCGCCGAGTTCCTTTGCAAAACCATTCGTCAATACGGACACTGCAGCCTTACTGGCGGCATAGATGGCTGTACCTGGGCGGGGTGAATAGATCAGGTTAGTCGAGACGTTCACCACGCGCCCGCCGGTAGGCGGAAAATGCGGAACCGCTGCCTGCATCATGTGCAATACGCTGCTCATGTTGACGGCAAAGAGCCGGCTCACATGGTCCGCGTCGATGTCCGCAAAAGTGCGCCCCTCGAAAATGCCGGCGTTGTTCACCAGAATATCGATGCGGCCGAAACGTGCGACGATCGAGGCGATAACACTGCGCACACCGGATGCGTCCGCCACATCCGCCGCAAAAGCCTCAGCTACCCCCCCCGCCTCCCCGATCGCCCGAACCACCGACTGTGCCTGATCGACTCCGGACTGATAGACAACCGCAACGATTGCGCCCTCAGCTGCGAGCTTGCGGGCGATGGCAGCGCCGATGCCACGTGAGCCTCCGGTGACAACCGCAATTCTGTTTACAAGCTTCATCATTTGCTCCTGAAGATAGGTTGCTTCTGGCTCATCTATGCGCTGGATACAACCAAGAACAAGGGGCCAGCGGAATGGCTAGCGCATCTGGAATTCACCGGACTTCAACGGCGATGACTCTATGATCCGCCGGCATCCAGAATGAAAGAGCCCGTAGGGTACGTTTGAACATGTAATGGGAATAAGACGGGGAAACGAGAAAGATTTTTTCCCTAGGGAAGAAATCTCCCCCGATTTGACATTACGACTATGGTGGTCCTTCAACCGCGCGGGGCAAACGCTCGATCAGAAAATCGGCAAAGGCCCGAACCGCTGGCATCAGCCCCCTGGCGGAGGGCAGGATCAAGCTCAATGTTCGTCGAGAAACCTCCCATTGGGGAAGGACCCGCACCAGCGTTCCATCGGCCAGTTCCGTCCGGCAGGTATGCAGTGGCACGACGGCAACGCCCTGGCCTGCAATAGCTGCTGCCTTGAGCAGCGAAACATCGTCTGAGCCGAGACGGTTTTTTAACCGTACCGTGGCCTGTTCTTCGCCCGGCCCCCGCAACGTCCAGACGCTTAAGCTGCTATGCGTCGCCAGGTGAAGACCGTCGACGCCATCTACATCTGTAGGATTGGCAGTCCGACGCTCGCCAAAGTAGTTGGGGCTGGCTACCAGCACCATCTGCAAGGTGGCCAGTTGGCGCGCGACCATCGACGACTCGACCAGGTCCTGTTCATGCGAACGCAGGCCAAGATCAAAGCCGTCTGCAATTAGATCGGTGTAACGGCTGCTTGCGATGATGTCGACGCTGACTTGGGGATAGCGGGCAAGGAATTCCGGCAGCAGTGGCACAAGCAGAGAGCGCAGGACCCCTTGCGGGCAGGTCATCCGGACACGCCCTGCGGGTTCGCCCAACACGCCGCGCAGATGAACTTCGGCCGACTCGGCCTGTTCGACAATCTTCCGGGCGTAGAGATAGAGCTGTTCGCCGGCCTCGGTGAGAGCGAACCGGCGAGTGGTGCGGTCAATCAGACGCAGGCCGAGATGGTTTTCCAGGGCTTTCAGCCTGCGGCTTAGTGTGCCGGTCGGTATGGAAAGAGTTTGCGCCGCAGCAGTGAAGCTGCCACGTTCTGCAAGGAGCTTAAAGTAGTACAGGTCGTTGAGATCAAGCATCGGTATGAACTGCCCCGGGTTTCGTAGACACGTTTGAGTGGCGGCTGATGGCCGTTTTCTGACTGTGGCGACCCAGAGCAGCCCTTTGCGAATGACGCTTATGGCCGTTTTCTACCCATCGCGAGAGGCAGAAAACGACCGTGAACTGCCGGTCAAGCAGTCCGAGGTTCAACGGCAGGTATGAGAGTGAACCAGTCGCTCAGGACCTCGGCCCACCGACAAGTACTCGGCCAAAGCGGGCCGTCACGAAAATGGTCGATAGCGTCTGCTCACGTTCAAGAAGCGGCCAGTCGCCTGCTACATGGGATGGACTTCAACATTTCACTTAAGCGGACCGCGGTAGGCGGCCCGCTGGAAGTAGGGGGCAGGCGCCTGTTCAAGTAGGCGCTTCATGGCCCGGACTCACCAAGTTTAGGCGCCAATATGCTGCGATGGTCAAATAGAAGCACCACCGTCCACCACCAGATCCTGACCGACTACGTAGCCCGCTCCATCAGAACACAACCACAAAACGGCAGAGGAAATCTCATCGAGCTTGGCTACCCGACCGGACGGATTAGTCGATGCGACTCGCGCATCGCGTGCGGCTTTGTCCTCGCCAGGCCGGTAAGACATCGACGTATCGACGGGGCCCGGGCTGACGCTATTGATACGGATTCCATTGCCGATCGCTTCCAGTGCGGCGGTCCGCGTAAGAACGGACACTGCCGCTTTAGAAGCTGCATAGGCACCTGTACCAGGGCGGGTCAAATGATCGCCGATGTTCGAGGCGATGTTGACAATAACACCGTGTCCCTGCTTCTTCATGGCAAGCATTTCGTGCTTGAGACACAGCCATGTACCAATCGTGTTGGTCATCAGAAGTTCGCTAAAGCTGTCCAGCTCCATTTCGTCCATCGCGCCTCCCCGAAAGACACCGGCGGCGTTGACGGCAATGTCCAGCCGGTCGCAACCTGCAAGTGCCTTGACAAGCAAGGCTTTGACATCGTCCTCGTTCGTGATGTCGGCTTCCACGACCAGGTGACTGCCACCCCGATTGTCAATCTCGGTGCCGGTCAGCCGAAGCTCGACAGCACGGCGACCGACCAGTACCACTCGAGCCCCATGTGCTGCCAACGCAATTGCCACCTGTCGCCCAATGCCCGAGCCGGCGCCAGTTACCAAGGCATTCTTCCCAATGAGAGAACCTGTGCTCATGTGCATTCCCCTTCAACGTGTATGTCTATTTTGATGAGCGATTTAGAAAGGCGCCCAGCGCTTGAATTAAGCCGCGCCGCAAAGCGGTATCGGCTTGAATGAATTGTTAGGCCGTCAGCGCATTGCATGCTTGACTGTGAATCACGTAAAAGGCTTCACGGCGCCAAACCTCCCAGCTTTGAAATCCGCCACGGCCTGTTCGGCTTCTTCACTGCTGTTCATCACAAATGGCCCCATCTGCACAATCGGTTCGTTGATGGCCGCACCGGCAATCGCAACAAACTTCACCGCGCCATCTACAGCGCGCAGTTCCACAGCTCCCGCTTTATCAACCGAGATGGCAACGGCTTCGCTGGACGACAGCCTGGCTCCGATAGTGCTTTCTGGCACATCAAAGTCATGGGCGGTCAGATTCCCGGAGATGGTGTAGAGCCACAGATTCCAGCCGGATGGGATCGGCAACGCGGTACGGACGCCGACATCCAGCCAGCCATCCACGATCAAGATCGGTTCAGGGGGATTCAGTGGGGAGGTCTTTCCACCCAATGTGCCGGCCAGCACGCGCAGGCGTAAACCAGGGCTTTCGATCACGGGCACGTCGCGGGCACGCACCAACATCGTCGCCGGTTCGATCTGCTTCAGGTGGCGCGGCAGATTGACGAACAACTGCAGTCCGTGTAACCGGGGGTGATCCCCCTCCGGCTGCTGTGTATGCACGATACCCTTGCCGGCCAGCGTCCAGTGCAGATCGCCAGGATCGATTCGATGGTCGTTGTGCACAGTGTCGTGGCTGCTCATCCACCCCTGGGTGTCTTCGAACAGCACCGTTACTGCCGACATGCCGGCATGCGGGTGCAGTTCGAACGTGGGACCGGTCATCACGTAATGGTCAACCAACACCAGTGGACTCATCGCACTGCCGAAGTCGGTATGGCGAAACTGGCGGATATCGCAGTGCGCACCAACTGCATGCGGTGCACGCGTGACCGGATGGGAAAAACGCAGGCTGCTGGAGTTGGGTGCCGGAGTGGAATTCATATTTATCGCTCCTGTGAGCTATTGATCGGGGAGCGGGGCGCGCTCAGGCAGCGATCTTCGCCCGGTCCTGGTTAGCAGCCTGACCCACGGCCACCGCGATGTCCGAGCGGGCTGATTCCAGTGCGGCAGCCTTGGCGGTGTCGCCCCTGCTGAGGCCTTCCGCACGCACGAAGCGCACGTCGGTGATGCCAAAGAAACCGAAGATTACCTTCAGGTAGCTCTCCTGATGTTCCATCGCCTGACCGCCTTCGCTGGTCGAGTACATGCCACCCCGGCTGGAGATCACGATCACGGTCTTGCCGCCTGCCAGGCCCACGGGGCCCTTCTCGGTGTACTTGAAGGTGCGACCGGTTTGTGCCAGACGGTCGATCCAGGCTTTCAGTTGTGTCGGAATGCTGAAGTTGTAGAAGGGGGCGCCGATGACGATCACGTCCGAAGCGAGGAACTGGCTCACCAGGCGCTCCGACACCGCGTTTTCGAATCGCTGGGCTTCGGTTGGCTCGGCTTGCAGGCCAGTCTTGATGCCAATCGCGTCGGCAGTGAAGTGGTTGGGGGTGTCCACGGCCAGGTCGAGGTATTCGACGGTGGTTTGGGGGGTGGCCGTGCGCCATTCCGCGACGACTTCGGCGGACAACAGGCGGGAAACGGAATAGGCGCCCAAGACACTGGAATCAATGTGCAGCAGTTTCATGATCTTTCGCTTCCTTCAAGTAAATGGGCCGGTAATCGCAGCGGCATGATTTGTAGTTTAAATTTGTGGTGATTCATTGATAAGTAGGCAAAAATGACTTAATTCGTTCCAAAAATAGGACAATAAAAGATGCTGGATCTCAATGACATGTTCTATTTCGCGGAAGTAGCCGAGCGCGGCGGTTTCGCGGCAGCCGGGCGCGCACTGGGCATTCCCAAGTCGCGCCTGTCCCGCCGGGTAGCGGAGCTGGAGACACAACTGGGCGTACAGCTGTTGCAGCGCAGTACCCGCAGTCTCTCGCTCACCCCGGCCGGCGAGGTGTACTTGCGGCATTGCGCCGCGATGCGCGACGCGGCCCAGGCCGCCGGCGAGGCTGTCGCCCAGGCCCAGATCGAGCCCCGTGGCACGATCCGCATCAGTTGCCCGGTGACGCTGGCGCACAGCAGAGTGGGGCGTTTGTTACCGGTGTTCATGAGCCGTTATCCGGCGGTGCGTGTGGAGATGATGGTGGTCAACCGTCCGGTCGACCCCATCGAGGAAGGCGTGGACATCGCGCTGCGCGTGCGGCCCGTGATCGAAAACAGCGCAACCCTTGCGGTCAAGAACTTCGGCATCATCCGCTCGGTACTGGTTGCCAGCAGTGAGCTGGTGCGCTTGCACGGGCCGATCGAAAAGCCCGAGGAGCTGGCCCGCCTTGATAGCGTGGCGATGTCCGCGAGCAGCGACGGCCGCCAGAGCTGGCACCTCCAGGGGCCCGGCGGCGCGAGCTACGTGCATCACCATTCGCCGCGCTATGTGGCGGGCGATCTGGCCACCCTGGCGTTCGCGGTACTGGGCGGTATCGGCGCATCGGTGCTGCCGGACTACATGTGCTTGCCCCACATCCGCAGTGGCGAACTGGTCGAGTTACTGCCCGGCTGGGGGCCGCCGGGGGGTATCTGCCATGCGATGTTTCCGGCGCGCCGGGCGCAAGTGCCGGCGGTGCGCAAGCTGATCGACTTCCTTGCGGAGAACCTCGGCGGCGCCGAGATGCGTGCGGTGCTCACGTGAATTTCCTGCTTGCCACATTCGGTGTGCCCAGCCTTCCGCTTTTGGTCGCAAGCAGTCTGGTTGCAGCGACTCGTCAGCCGTCCGCTTTGCCGAGGACCTGTCAATCCATATTGCATAAGTCAGCAGATCGGCCTTGGCGGACATTTGTCACAGCGTATCTGCAGGTCCGCTAGTGGCCGATTCTGTTGGAAAAGTCGGCCATGGTTTGCGCAACTGAAAAGTATGCATCCGAGATTGAAATCTTTACTTTCAGCAACGGTCTCCAAACGCGGATTTCACGTAGCAGCGTGTACAAAAGGCGTTTTCACCGGTCAATGACCAAGCAGTTTTGGATGACCGACTTTTTCAACAGAATCGGCCGATTGCAGTCACTCCGGCGCCATTATCACCGCTAGCGTCATCTTGATGAACTCTTCGTTCTTGTCGATGGCTTCCAGGGCGCCACGCACATTGTCGGCGACGTCCGCCGATCCTTGCTGCTCGACCCAGTTAGAAAGCTCCATGATGGCGGCTTCGAGGGCGAGTTGGTTTTCATTGAGTTTGAACAGGAGGGAAGGGAGCAGGTCAGAATTTGGCATCGCGAAATCCTCCGTGGAGATTTCAGCGTAGCAGTGGTCAATCATAAAAGAGGGGATGGTACGGTCGGCAGGACGCCGAGGGGGGGCCGAAAAGGCGTGGGAGCTTTTTCGGGGATTCGCTAATTTCGGTTTGGCTCTGTAAGGCACCGTTTGCAGCGAGCGCCAGTAGAAAACTCAGCAAATGCTGGCTTTGTGCCCGTTTTCAAGCATGGGGTGCTAGTGCGCTGAGGCCTGCTGACGATCAAGGTCACCGGTGAATCATGCCTCTGATTGCGCTGTGATGGTCAGTCGGCAAAACGTCGGGGGAGGGACGTGAAATCAGCCTGAGTTCTGGAACACTTCCATAATAGTTATGGAACACCTCGTGCATCAAGGTACTTGGCTACAAACCCCAGAAACGACAAAGCCCTGAATAATCAGGGCTTTGTCGGTACAAATATGGCGGAGGCGATGGGATTCGAACTCATGGACCTGTTACAGTCGACGGTTTTCAAGACCGTTGCCTTAAACCACTCGGCCACACCTCCGTTGCGTTGCGGGCGCCATAATACCTGAATGAAACACACTGTCAAACTCTCTGCATAGCTAGTTTCAAGGTGTCTGTTATGATCTTTGCGACTGAACGTTTCAAACCAACAGGAGTGTCGCCATGCGCGAACAGGATTACGCAGTTAATAACAGCGTGCAGGCTGAGCAGCTAGAGGTTAGCCGCGTCCTGCGCAACACATACGGCTTGCTCGCCCTGACGCTCGCATTCAGCGGCGTAATGGCCTACGTGGCGCAGCAGATGCGTGTTGGCTACCCGAACATTTTCGTGGTGCTGATCGGCTTCTACGGCCTTTTCTTCCTCACCAACAAACTCCGTGATTCGGCCTGGGGCCTGGTGTCTGCCTTTGCCCTGACCGGTTTCATGGGTTTCCTGCTCGGCCCGATCCTCAACCGTTACCTGGGAATGCAGGGCGGCGCTGAAGTGGTCAGCTCGGCTTTCGCGATGACGGCACTGGTGTTCGGTGGCCTGTCGGCTTATGTGCTGATCAGCCGCAAGGACATGAGCTTCCTCAGTGGTTTCATCACCGCGGGCTTCTTCGTGCTGCTGGGTGCGACGGTGGCGAGCTTCTTCTTCCAGATCAGCGGCCTGCAACTGGCGATCAGCGCAGGTTTCGTGCTGTTTTCCTCGGTCTGCATCCTGTACCAGACCAGCGCCATCATCCATGGCGGCGAGCGCAACTACATCATGGCGACCATCAGCCTGTATGTATCGATCTACAACCTGTTCATCAGCCTGTTGCAGCTGTTCGGCATCATGGGCCGCGATGATTGATCGAAGGCCTTGAGTAAAAAACCCGCTCCGGCGGGTTTTTTATTGCCTCAAATGCTGGTCAGTTAATGACAATGCTGCCATCGGCCTGCTGACGGTAGATGGTGTAGGGCAGCAGCAAGGTATCGAACGCGCCGGAGATGACCACATCGATCAGCACGATGGCAGGAGCAAAGGTGTGGTTTTGTGGATCCAGCCCTGTTCCCAGCGGCGCATTCAAACTGCAAAAATCGTAGGTCACACCGCTGTAGATTCGTGGAACTGCGCCACAGTAGCTTTTTTGCTCCTTGAGGCTTTTGACCGCCACGTCGTCGCCGCGCACGACCGTTTGAACGGTGCCGCACCCTGCAAGCAATAGCGTCGCCAACAGCAGTAGCTGAATTTTCATAACGCCTGTCCTTAGCCGAAAAACAAGTAATCTACGCCGATTCGCTGCAAACAGCACTCATGCCATTGGCGGCAACCGGCGTTTGACCGGGGTCTTCTTGACGATTGCGGTATTGGTTTCGGCGTGGGTGTTGAGGCGATCGAGCAGGGTGTCCAGTTGTTCCATCGAGCGCACGTGCAAGCGCGCGATGAAGCAGTCGTCGCCGGTGACCTTGTCGCACTCGGTGAATTCAGGGATGGCCTGGATCTGCCGTTCCACTTCCTGCAGCTGACCCGGCAGCGGGCGAATCCGCACGATGGCCTGGAGTTGATAGCCGAAGCATTTCGGGTCGATTTCAACGGTGTAGCCCTTGAGCACACCCCGTTCTTCGAGCCGGCGCAGGCGCTCGGCTACGCTGGGCGAGGACAGGCCGCTGATGTTCGCCAGGGCCTTGAGCGAGCGGCGCGAGTCTTCCATCAACGCCTTGATCAGCACCTGGTCGATGTCGTCGGTCATGGCAGAACCCCTGTAAGGCAGTTAATTGAAAGTGCCTTTATAAAAAAGGCAGAAGCCGAGTTTAGCCTGCTTTTTGCGCTGGAGAAGCCCCCAAGTGGCTTGGCATACTTTGCGCTCAAACACAGGAGTCTGATGATGGACAAAACAATACGTCGCGGCTCGTTCGAGATGACCGCCGCCATGCTCATCTCCGGGACCATCGGCTGGTTTGTGCTGGTGTCCGGGCAACCGGTACTGGACGTGGTGTTCTGGCGTTGCCTGTTCGGCGCCGGCACCTTGTTGCTGATCTGCGCAGCCTTCGGCTTTCTGCGCCCGGGCATCCTGACCCGCACCACCTTCCTGCTGGCGGTGCTCAGTGGCGTGGCGATTGTCGGCAACTGGGTGCTGTTGTTTGCCTCCTATTCCCGCGCCTCGATTGCCATCGGCACGGCGGTCTACAACGTCCAGCCGTTCATGCTGGTGGGCCTGGCCGCATTGTTCCTCAACGAAAAAATCACCCTGCAGAAACTGTTCTGGCTGGGCATTTCGTTTCTCGGGATGCTGGCGATTGTCAGCGCCCATGGCGGGCAGGGCGAGAGCGGTAATGATTACCTGATGGGGATCGCCCTGGCATTGGGCGCTGCATTGCTTTATGCCATTGCCGCGTTGATCATCAAGCGCCTGATCGGTACACCGCCGCACCTGATCGCGTTGATCCAGGTCTGCACCGGGGTGCTGATGCTCGCACCGTTCGCGCACTTTTCAGCGTTGCCGCAAGCGCCGAGTGCCTGGGCCAGTCTGGTGACGCTGGGCATCTTCCATACCGGGGTGATGTACGTGTTGCTGTATGGCGCGATTCAAAAACTGCCGACGGCACTGACCGGCGCGTTGTCGTTTATCTACCCGATCGCGGCGATTTTTGTCGACTGGTTTGCCTTTGGCCATCGCCTGGAACCGCTGCAGTGGATTGGCGTGGCTGCGATTCTGCTGGCTGCTGCGGGCATGCAACAGGGCTGGGGCTTCAAACCGCGCAAGCTGGTGGCGCAATAAGTCAGATGTTCCAGCATGGCGCGGTCCTGGCCTGGTGCTGTGTACCTCGCCGATACCAGCATCAGCCTGGCGGGGCGATAGCGCCGGTACGGGACCGGCGCTGTACCGATGGTTGACGTACGCTGCCCTTAGAAGATGTAGTCAGTCGTCAGAAAACTCGAACTGCGTCCGCTGATGATCTCGCTGATCAGGTCTTTGTTGGTTTCCTGGAACTTGGTGGCGACCAGTGTCCGAATCGAAAACACCCGCAACGCATCATGCACCGACAATGTGCCCTCCGCCGAGTTCTTGCGGCCGTTGAACGGGTAGGTGTCGGGGCCGCGCTGGCATTGCGCATTGAGGTTGATGCGCCCGACCTGATTGGCGAAGGTGTCGACCAGCCGGCCGACCGCTACCGGGTTGGTACCGAAAATACTCAACTGCTGGCCGAAGTCCGATTCCAGGACGTAGTCGATTACCGTATCCAGGTGACGATAAGGCACGATCGGGATCACCGGGCCGAATTGTTCTTCCTGGTAGACGCGCATTTGCGGGGTCACCGGGTACAGCACAGCCGGGTAGAAGAACGAGGCGCGGGCCTGGCCGCCGTTGGGGTTGACCACCCGGGCACCCTTGCTTTCGGCGTCCGCCACCAGAGCATGCAGGTAATCGACCTTGCCCGACTCCGGCAGTGGTGTCAGTGCCACGCCGCTGTCCCACGGCATGCCGGGTTTTAGGCTGGCGAGTCTGGCGTTGAATTTGTCGATGAAGGCTTCGACCACGTCTTCATGGACGAAGAGAATTTTCAGCGCGGTGCAGCGCTGGCCGTTGAACGACAACGAGCCGGTCACCGCTTCGCTCACGGCGTTGTCCAGATCAACCTCCGGCAGGATGATGCCGGGGTTTTTTGCGTCCAGGCCCAGGGCCGCACGCAAGCGGTGAGGCTTGGGGTGCAGTTTTTTCAGGTCGCTGGCGGCTTTGTTGGTGCCAATAAACGCGAAGATGTCGATCTTGCCGCTGGCCATCAGCGCGCTGACGGTCTCGCGACCGCTGCCATAGATCACGTTGATCACCCCGGTCGGGAAGCTGTCGCGGAACGCTTCAAGCAACGGGCGAATCAGCAGCACGCCGAGCTTGGCCGGTTTGAACACCACGGTGTTGCCCATGATCAGCGCCGGGATCAGCGTGGTGAAGGTTTCGTTGAGCGGGTAGTTATAGGGGCCCATGCACAGGGCGACGCCCAGCGGCACGCGGCGGATCTGGCCGAGGGTGTCCTGTTCCAGCTCGAAGCGGCTGGAACGGCGGTCGAGCTCCTTGAGGGCATTGATGGTGTCGACGATGTAATCGCAGGTGCGGTCGAACTCTTTTTCCGAGTCCTTGAGGTTCTTGCCGATCTCCCACATCAGCAACTTCACCACCGCCTCGCGCTGTTCGCGCATGCGACCCAGAAAGGTTTCGACGTGCTGAATGCGTTCGGCCACCCGCATGGTCGGCCACAAGCCCTGACCTCTGTCATAAGCTCGCACGGCGGCGTCCAGGGCGGTCAATGCGGTCTCGGCATCCAACAAGGGCGTGCTGCCCAGGATTACTTGCTCATCGCCATCCGCGCCGCTCAGGTAAACCGGGCTGCGCACCTGTGCCAGGGGGCCGTTCCAGATCTTCAACTGGCCATCGACCAGGTACTCGCGCTGTTCGGTCTGGCCGTCGAGGCGGTACTTTTCCGGGATGCCGTCGTGGCTCGGGAACAGGTTGTCGAGAATGTTGGCTGTGGTCATGTCGCTAGCCTCTCTGGATTTAAAAAAATGCGCTGATGAAACGTCTTAGCAGACCTCGACCTCGCTTGTCATGATTCATCTCAGGGTTTTGCTCGGCAACGTGACAGCGTGCGGACTTTGCGGTGCGTTCGGTCATGGCCTCAGAAGCCCCCCTTGTTGGCCCCCAATGCCCTCAACCGGCGTGCGCTGGTGCCTTAGTGTTGACCTCTCCTTGATCACAACAAAAACAGGTGTACCCGGCTGGCCGGGCGCCACATGAGAGGACAGCTATGCGGGCACGCCGATTCATTGAAAAGCCTAGCCTTTGTTTGGCCCTGGTGGGCTGCGTCTGCGCCTTCCTGCTTGCGGGGTGTGGCCAGGAGCCGAAAAACCCGACCACTCCTGCGGAAGCTGCCACTGCCAGGCCCGCCGACGCCGAACTGGCGCAGGTCTATGACAACAGTTGCAAGCTCTGCCACGCCAACCCGGCAGCCGGTGCGCCGCTGACCGGCGACAAGAACGCCTGGCAGCCACGGCTATTGCAGGGCGCCGACACGCTGCTCGATCACGCGATCAACGGCTACAACGGCATGCCGCCGATGGGCATGTGCATGCAGTGCTCGCAGGAGCAGTTCCTGGCGCTGATTGCCTTTATGTCCGGCCAGCCACTCCAACAATAAGAACGGCAGGGAGCGATTCATGACGATGGACTTAACACGGCGTCAGTTATTGCAACGGGCAAGTGTCATTGGTGCCTTTACCGCGCTCGGCTCCACGCCGGCGGTGGCCGAACTGCTGCGCGCGCCGCGGCTGATTCCCTGGCGCAACTGGTCGGGTGGCCAGAGTTGCCTGCCGGCGGCGCGGCTGGCGCCAAAGAACCTGGATGAACTGACCCAGGTGGTGCGCCAGGCCCCCGGCAAGATTCGCCCGGTAGGCTCGGCGCATTCCTTCAGCGCGCTGGTGCCCACCGACGGCACATTGCTGTCGCTGAGTTACTTCACCGGCTTGCTCGATCACGACGCGAAAACCCTGCAAGCCGAGTTCGCCGCCGGTACGCCGATGTCGCGCATGGGCACACCGCTCAAGGACATCGGCCAGGCCCTGCACAACATGGCCGACATCGACTATCAGACCCTCGCTGGGGCCATTTCCACCTCGACCCACGGCACCGGGAAAAACTTCCAGTCCTATTCGGCCCATGTCTGCGGCCTGCAACTGGTTACCGCCACTGGCGAGGTACTGGACTGCGACAGCACGCGACATCCAGAGGTGTTCAACGCGGCGCGGGTGTCCCTCGGTGCGCTTGGGGTGGCCACGAAGATCCGTCTGCAAAACCGCCCGGCTTATCGCTTGAGAGAGCGGCAGTGGATCGCCAAAACCGAAGAGTTGCTGGAGGACCTGGACAAGAACACCCGGGAAAACCAGCACTGGGAAATGCTCGTGGTGACCCATTCCGACTACGCCTTGTCGATTGCCCTCAACGAAACCAGTGACCCGGCGACACCGCCGATCCCGGCGGATGAGGAGGGCGGCAACGAGTTCGTCACCCTGATCGAAAAAATCGACAAGTACGGCAGCGACTTCCCGGACCTGCGCCGCACCATGCTCAATAACCTGCGCCACCTCGCCAGTTTCGACGACCGGGTCGGTGACTCATTCGACATCTACGCCAACGTGCGCACGGTACGCTTCAACGAAATGGAGTATTCAGTGCCGGCCGAATATGGCCCGGCGTGCCTGCGCGAGATTCTCAAGCTGATTCAGGACAAGGACCTGCGCACCTGGTTTCCGATCGAGTACCGCTACGTCAAGGCCGATGACATTCCCTTGAGCATGTTCGAGGGCCGTGACAGTTGCTCGATTTCGGTCCACCAGCACTATCAGATGGACCATCACAATTTCTTCGCCGCGGTCGAGCCGATTTTCTGGAAGTACAACGGCCGGCCCCATTGGGGCAAGTTGCATACCCTCAATGCAAAAAATCTGCAGCCACTGTATCCGCGCTGGCAGGAATTCATCGAGGTGCGGCAGGCGCTGGACCCCAGTGGCAAGTTTCTCAATGGGCATTTGTCATCGATTCTGGGGGTGAGCTGATGGCGGTCAATCGGCGCAATTTCCTGATCGGGACAGTGGGCGTGGGTGCGTTGCTGGCGGGAGTCGGGGTGTGGCTGCGGCCGGGTGATAGAGGCGCGCCCTACAGTGATTATTTTCGCGCGCTCAACCGCGAACTCAAGGACCACGGGCCGATGCGGCCGGTGATGCTGATCGATCTCGACCGGCTGGATCACAACATTGATGTGGTGATGCAATCGGTCAAGCGTGGTGGCAAGCATCTGCGCCTGGTGGAGAAGTCGCTGCCGGCGCCGGGGCTGTTGAGCTACATCGGCAAGCGCGCCGGCACCCAGCGGCTGATGTCGTTTCATCAACCGTTTCTGAACCATGATGCGGCGCTGTATCCCGAGTCTGACATCCTGTTGGGCAAGCCGCTGCCGGTGCGTTCGGCCGAGTTGTTCTATCAGTCGCACAAGGGGGCTTTTGACCCTTCGAAGCAACTGCAATGGCTGCTCGATACGCCGCAACGCTTGCAGCAATACCTGGCGCTGGCGCAGGGGTTGGGTACGCGACTGCGCATCAACATCGAGCTGGATGTCGGGCTGCATCGCGGCGGTGTCAGCGATGTGGCAGTACTCGGGCAGATGCTCGCGCTGATCAGCCAGCACCCACAGCACCTGGAGTTCGCCGGATTCATGGGGTATGACCCGTTCGTGGGCATGGGCGTGCCGGGGATACTCGGCTCCTCTGAAGAGTTGTTCGCCAGGGTGATGGTGATTTACAACCGCTGCGTCGACTTCACCCGTCAGCAATACCCCGGACTATGGCACGAAGGGCTGACCCTCAACACCGCCGGTAGCCCGAGCTATCGTATGCACGAGCATGAACAGCTCAGCAGTGAAGTCTCGGTGGGCACGGCAATGCTCAAGCCTACGCACTATGATTTGCCGTCCCTGGTGGAACATGTGCCGGCGGCGTACATCGCCACGCCGGTGTTGAAAAGCACCGGGGCGGTGAACATTCCGGCGCTGGATGATAAATCCAGGCTGTTTTCCTGGTGGGATACCAATCAGCGCGAGACGTTTTTCATTTATGGCGGTAACTGGATGGCGGAGTTTGAATCGCCGGCTGGGTTGCAGAGTAACGGAGTGTATGGCCGCAGCTCGAACCAGGAAATGGTGAATGGTTCGGCGGCGGTAGGGCTTGGGATTGAGGACCAGGTGTTTTTACGGCCTACCCAGACTGAGTCGGTGCTGTTGCAGTTTGGCGATTTGCTGGCGGTTCGGGGTGGGCGGATTGTGGATAGCTGGCCGGTGTATTCCTGAAGGTATTTTGGCGCTTGTTCTGACGCCATCGCGAGCAAGCCCACATTTGACCGAGTCCTGGCAGGGGGAGTGCGGTTAAATGTGGGAGCGGCCTTGCTCGCGATGGCGTCAGTTCAGTCAAAACGCGTAAGGAATGCTCACCTTGGCCCAGAGCATCTCGCCCTTGGGCCGGTTTTCTACATCAAACTCCTTGGCCCAGCGAATCTCCGCGCTGGCGTACTTGAGAAAGGTCCAGTGCAACGCCGGGCCAATCGCAAACACCTGACCGCGCACGCCGTCGTCCACGTCTTCGCCATTGAACTGCACGGTGTGGCCGAACTGTTTGTCGTCGGTGGTTTGCTTGAGGTAGTAGCCGTTCAGCCCGAGCATCAGGTCGTCGGTGATCTTGTAGCTGGCCGAATAGTCGAAGTGGAAAATCTGCCCCGACTTGTAATCGGTGTCTTTGTTTTTCTCGTTGAAACTGTACGTCGTCTTCAGCGACACCTCGGTTTTATCCGTCGGCAGCCAGGTGAAGGAGAACAGCGGTTTGTAGGTGTAGAAATTGTTGCTGGTGTTGGCCAGGCGATCGATGCTGTATTCGCCGGTCGGTACGGTGACTTCCACGGCGGCACCGAGGGTCAGGTTCGGGCCCATGTCCCACAGAATGATCGGCGCGAATGTGGTGTCGCCCATGCCTTCGCGGGTGTCCTGCAAGCCGAATACCGAGACTTCCTGCTTGAGCCAGGGCTGGGCGATGTAAGCCCCCAGTCGCCCCCCGAATACCCGCAGCGGGGTGAGGTAATCCAGGCGCGGAATGACCGCCGTGGATTCGATCTCGACGTTCGGCACCTTGCCGCCCAGCGAACTGATATTCAGCTCCCTGGCCTTGTAGTGGTTGTAGTAGACGTTGAACGCCAGCATGTTGTCCGGAAGGCTGTCGGGCGACAGCGGCAACATGAAAAAACCGTCGGTGCCGGGGCCGATGTTGTCCACGCCAGCCTCAGTGGCCAGTACCGGTTCAATGGCGCAGACGCAGGCCAGGCTGATGACCAGAAGGGGAATTGTCGTGCGGATCGGGATCATGGGCATACTCATTCTTATTGTTAGCGGGCTTTCCAGCGTCCATACGAGGGCCGCAACATAGAAATAAGCTGTCTGCGCCCTGCAAGGCAGGGTATTGGCGGCCATTTAGGGGGACTTCTGCGGACAGCCTGTAATCCCTGTGCTAACTTCCTTCGACATAACCGGTTACAAAAATAAGAATGCAGCTCGCCCCGGAATGTATGCCCCATGCAAATGAAAGTGATCGATCCCACCTTTGAACTGGCGCTGGTGTCGCCGTTTCTCCTGCAAACCCTGGCCGAAGTCGCCGAGCAAAAAGGCGTCAACCCCGACACCCTGTGCCGAGGGCTGGGCTTTACCCTGGAAGACCTCCAGGACCCGGCGCAACGCATCTCCTACCGCCAGGCCGTGACCATGATTCAGCGAGCGCTCAAAGTCTTGCCCAATCAGGGGCTGGGCTTGTGGGTCGGCGCGCAGAATGTGCTCGGCACCCTGGGGCTGCTGGGGCATGTCTTGTCACTGTGCAAGACCCTTCGCGATGCCTTTGAACTGGGCATTCGCCATCAACACACCTCTGGCGGCATTGTCGTGTCGAGTGTGGAGGAGGCGGGTGATCGGGTGTTTGTCGACGTCGAGTGCCGCTTGCCATTCGCCGATGTGCAGCTGTTTGCGGTCGAGGAGTTTTTCGCCAGCCTGCTGGTGTATGGCCGGGCGCTGGTCGGGACCGATTTCAAGCCGGTGGCGGTGCAATTCAAGCACGCCGCGCCGGATTATCTCAGCGAGTATGCGCGACTGCTGGGCCCGGACGTGCGTTTCGGCTGCCTGCAGAACCGCATGGTGATCTCGGCGCACTGGCTGGATGTGCACTTGCCCAATCACCATTCCCTGGCGTTGCGTCAGGCGGTGCAACTGCTGGAGTTGGAAGCCACGCAGGTGCACCAGAAGATCGACTTGATCCAGGCGGTGGAGCGGGCGATTGCCCGGGACCTGACCGAGGGCAGTCATATCGAGAAAATCGCCGGCGACCTGAACATGAGCAGCCGCACCTTGCGCCGCCGCCTGACTGAGCACGCACTGACTTTTGAAACGCTGCTGGAACAGGTGCGCCAGAGTCGTACCATGAGCCTGCTGGCCAACCCGGACATGTCCATTGAACGCATCACCGAGGAGGTCGGCTACAGCGACGTGCGCAGTTTTCGCCGCGCCTTCAAGCGCTGGACCGGCATGAGCCCTAGCGCGTTCCGCCATGAAAGCCCCAGCGTGGTTTAATCTTTTTGTACTGCGCAGGGCTGTGGCTAGCGGGCTTCTGTGGCGAGGGGGCTTGCCCCCGCTGGGTTGCGAAGCAGCCCCAAAACCCGCCTACCCGGTATGACTGGAGAATGCAGGGGAGCGCTTCGCACTCCAGCGGGGGCAAGCCCCCTCGCCACAAAAGCTCCCTGGCTGCAGTAGCTCCCTGGCCGCAGGTAGCCCCCAGGCCACAGTTGCCCCCTCACCCGGGCTTCATAACCTCTCAAACCACACAAATCCTCGTGCTGCGGTTAAACTCGGTGCTCTTTTTCAAGGAGTTCATATGAGCCATTACCAGCCGGGCATTCTCGCCACCCCTGTTCCGCCTCAAGCCCGTCATATGTTCTTCGCCCTCCAATGCGCCGAAGCGTTGCCGACCGCGCTCGACAACTTGATGCAACTGGTGGACGGGACGTCGGCTGTCGTCGGTTTCGGCGAGTCGCTGGTCAAGGCGTTGCACGGCCAGATCGAAGGCCTGCGCGCATTCCCGGCATTGACTGGGGTCGGTGTCGACAACCCGTCGACGCAACATGCGCTGTGGTGCTGGCTGCACGGTGTCGACCGTGGCGAGTTGCTCAACCGCAGCAACGCCATCGCCGCGGCATTGGCCCCGGCCCTGGGCCTGGTGCAGATGAACGAAACCTTCCGCCATATGACCGGCCACGACCTGACCGGTTACGAAGATGGCACCGAAAACCCCCATGACGAAGCTGCCGTGGCCGCTGCGCTGGTGGGTGAGGGCGCTGACGGCCTGGTCGGTGGCAGTTTTGCCGCGATCCAGCAGTGGCAGCATGACCTCAAGGGCTTCCACGCTCTGTCGTCCGGGGAAAAGGACAACATCATGGGCCGGCGCCTGAGCGACAACGAAGAAATCGATGACGCGCCGGTCTCGGCTCACGTCAAGCGCACCGCCCAGGAAAGCTTCGCCCCCGAAGCCTTTGTGGTGCGCCGTTCGATGCCATGGATCGAAGGTGAGCACGCCGGCCTGATGTTCCTGGCCTTCGGTTTTTCCCTCGACGCCTTCGAAGCACAACTACGGCGCATGAGCGGTCTGGAAGACGGCATCACCGATGGTTTGTACCGCATCAGCCGCCCGATCACCGGTGGTTACTACTGGTGCCCGCCGCTCAAGGACGGCCATCTGGACTTGCGCGCATTGCGCATCGGCTGACAATCAGGGAGTGACTATGAACGTGGTGCGCTGGGGCATGATTGGTTGTGGCAGTGTCGCTGAACGCAAGAGCGGGCCGGCCTTCTACAAGGCACCGGGCTCGGCGCTGGTGGCGGTGATGGGGCGCCGCCGGGAGGCCGTCGCTGATTATGCCGCGCGCCACGGCATCGCTCGGGTGTATACCGATGTCGATGCGCTGATCAACGATCCCGAGGTCGACGCGGTGTACATCGCCACACCGCCCGACAGCCATCGTGCCTATGCCTTGCAGGTGGCTGCCGCCGGCAAGCACTGCTGCGTGGAAAAGCCGATGTCGCTGAGCGCCGGGCAAAGTCGCGAAATGCAGCAGGTCTTCGCCGATGCCGGGCTGCACCTGTTCGTGTCTTATTACCGACGTTCGCTGCCACGCTTTCAACAAGTGCGACAGTGGCTGGAGGAGGGGCGGATCGGCGAGGTTCGGCATTTGACCTGGACCCTGACCAAAGCCCCGTCGGCGGCGGATCAGGAAGGCCGCGCCAACTGGCGCACCGACCCGGCGATTGCCGGCGGTGGCTACTTCGCCGACCTGGCCAGCCATGGCCTGGACCTGTTTCAGTACCTGCTGGGCGACATCGATGAAGTCAGCGGACTGACTGCGCGCCAAGCCGGACTGTATGCCGCCGAAGACGCCGTCAGTGCCTGTTGGCGATTCGCCTGCGGGGCGCTGGGCATGGGCTGCTGGAACTTCGTCGCTGATCGTCGCGAAGACCGTGTCGAGCTGATCGGCAGTAAAGGGCGGATCAGTTTTTCGGTGTTCGATGAACACCCGGTGCAGCTTGAAGCGGATGAAAGTCTCAGCCTGCACATTGCCCATCATGAACACATCCAGTGGCATCACGTATTAGGCATGAATGCACACATTCGTGGTGAAACACAGCATCCGGCGGTGGCGGCGCAAGCGCTGAAAACCGATTGGGTGATGGATCAGATCCTCAAGCGACACTAAAACCTCAGGCTGCAGGTGGTCCTGTGGGAGCGAGCAGGCTCGCTCCCACAGAGGATATCGGTGCGCATATAACCTTATGCTCAAACAGTATTTCTCAATCCTCGCATAGCCTCTCTAAGATCACGTCATAACTCGTTATAACAAGTGATCTGCCATGACCGATAACGTTCTATCCCTCAGCAGCGTCCCACTGCACACCCAGCTTCGGGACGTGCTGCGTGCGCGCATCCTCGACGGTGAATACCCGCAAGACAGCCAGATGCCTTCCGAAAGCGAACTCGGCGCACTGTTCAAAGTCAGCCGCATCACTGTGCGCCAGGCCCTCGGTGATCTGCAAAAGGAAGGGCTGATCTTCAAGATTCACGGCAAGGGCACCTTCGTCGCCAAACCGAAAACCTTCCAGAACGTCAGCACCCTGCAAGGGTTGGCCGAATCCATGACCGGTCGCGGCTACGAGGTGATCAACCGCCTGCGCAGTTTCAAATTCATCGCCGCCGACAAGCTGGTCGCCGAGCGCTTGCAGGTCGCCGAAGGCGAGATCGTGGCGCAGATCAAGCGGGTGCGTCTGATCAACCGCGAGCCGATCTCCCTGGAAATCACCTACCTGCCCAAGGCCATCGGCGAGCGCCTGGAAAAGGCCGATCTGGTCACCCGCGACATTTTCCTGATCCTGGAGAACGACTGCGGCCTTGCCCTCGGGCACGCCGACCTGGCCATCGATGCCGTACTGGCCGACAGCGACCTGACCCAGGCCCTGAGCGTCGAGCCCGGCTCGCCGATCATGCGCATCGAGCGACTGACCCACGATGCCGAAGGTCGCCCACTGGACTTCGAACACCTTTACTACCGTGGCGACGCCTTCCAGTACCGCCTGCGGATCGACCGGCACAAAGGGGATCAGGCATGACTCGAAGCACCCTCGAACAGGAGTACGACATCGTCATCATCGGCGGTGGTACCGCCGGGCCCATGGCGGCCATCAAGGCCAAGGAGCGCAACCGCGATCTGCGCGTGCTGTTGATCGACAAGGCCAACGTCAAGCGCAGCGGGGCGATCAGCATGGGCATGGACGGCCTGAACAACGCGATCATTCCCGGCCACTCGACGCCGGAGCAGTACACCAAGGAAATCACCATCGCCAACGACGGCATCGTCAACCAGGCGGCGGTGTATGCCTATGCCACGCACAGCTTCGAAACCATCGAGCAACTGGACCGCTGGGGGGTGAAGTTCGAGAAGGACGAAACCGGCGACTACGCGGTGAAAAAGGTTCACCACATGGGTGCCTACGTGTTGCCGATGCCCGAAGGGCACGACATCAAGAAGGTCCTGTACCGCCAGCTGAAGCGGGCCCGGGTCAGTATCACCAATCGCCTGGTCTGCACGCGCCTGTTGACCGACGCCGAGGGTGCCGTCAATGGCGTGATGGGCTTCGACTGCCGCACCGCCGACTTCCACGTGATCAAGGCCAAGGCGGTGATCCTGTGCTGCGGCGCCGCCGGGCGACTGGGTCTGCCGTCCTCGGGCTACCTGATGGGCACCTACGAAAACCCGACCAATGCTGGCGACGGATATGCCATGGCCTATCACGCAGGCGCCGAGCTGGCGAACCTGGAGTGCTTCCAGATCAACCCCTTGATCAAGGATTACAACGGCCCGGCCTGCGCCTACGTCACCGGTCCCCTGGGCGGCTATACCGCCAACAACAAGGGCGAGCGCTTCATCGAGTGCGACTACTGGAGCGGGCAGATGATGTGGGAGTTCCACCAGGAACTCGAAAGCGGCAACGGCCCGGTGTTCCTCAAGCTCGATCACCTGGCCGAGGAAACCATCCAGAACATCGAGGAGATCCTGCACAGCAACGAGCGCCCGAGCCGCGGCCAGTTCCATGCCAATCGCGGTACTGACTACCGCACGCAAATGGTCGAGATGCACATTTCCGAAATCGGTTTTTGCAGCGGGCATTCGGCGTCGGGGGTGTGGGTCAACGAGAGGGCCGAGACGTCGGTCAAGGGGCTGTACTCGGCCGGTGACATGGCCGCCGTGCCGCACAACTACATGCTCGGTGCTTTTACTTATGGCTGGTTCGCTGGGACCAACGCGGCGGATTTTGTGGCTGGTCGCGAGTTTTCCGCACTGGACGCACAGCAGATCGAGACAGAAAAACAGCGGGTCTACGCGCCCCTGGACCGCGAACACGGCCTGCCGCCCGCCCAGGTCGAGTACAAGCTGCGGCGCTTCGTCAACGACTACCTGCAACCGCCGAAAGTGACCAAAAAGATGCAGATCGGCCTGCAACGCTTCAGCGACATCCAGCGCGATCTGGATCAGATCAAGGCCCACAACGCCCACGAGCTGATGCGCGCCATGGAAGTCAGCATGATCCGCGACTGCGCGGAAATGGCCGCCCGCGCATCCTTGTTCCGCGCGGAAAGTCGCTGGGGGCTTTACCACTACCGGGTCGATCACCCGCAGCGCAATGACGGCGACTGGTTTTGCCACTGCCACCTCAAGAAGGACGAAAACGGCCAGATGAGCAGTTTCAAGAAAGCGGTCGAACCTTACATCATCCCGCTCGACGCCGATGAAATGCAGGCCTACGACCGGTTACGGGTCGGCGCCTTTGCGGCCTGACGATTAAACCCAGGAGAGTTCGCCCCATGGCCTATCAACCCCAGGAAATATTTTTCCGTTCCAATGCGCCGGTCACGGTCGACGAGGATCTTTGCATCGCCCACAAAGGCTGCACGGTGTGCGTCGACGTCTGCCCGATGGACCTGCTGGCGATCAACCCGGCCACGCAAAAGGCCTACATGGCCTTCGACGAATGCTGGTACTGCATGCCGTGTGAAAAGGATTGCCCGACCGGGGCGGTGAAAGTCGAGATCCCGTACCTGCTGCGCTGAAACACTAGCCCGAATGTGGGAGCCAGCCTGCTGGCGATGAGGCCGGCACAGCTTGCATCTCCATCGACTGACAGGACGCCTTCGCGGGCAAGCCCGCTCCCACAGGGATTTGTGGTGGATCTCAAGTTTTACAGACACCAAGGAAACCTGTGGGAGCCGGGCTTGCCCGCGATTAGGCCAGAACAGACAACTCCAAAACGCCATCCGGCAACCACCGGACGCCAGATTCTAGACACCCCTCGTTTCCCACCACGCCCTGATCGTGGCGGAGACGAACATCCTATAAATGATTCGAGGGGAAACACTCATGTTGCGTGCAGCTTTCGCCGGTCTGGTACTGGCTTCCTTCACCCTGTCGGCACAGGCCGAAACCATCCGCATTGCCATCGGCACCCAGGACACCACCATCAACTGCGCCGCCGGCGGCCTGTTGATTCGGGAGCTGGGCCTGCTGGACAAATACCTGCCCCACGACGGCCCCTACAAGGACGCCAAATATGAAGTGCAGTGGAAGAACTTCACCAGCGGCGCGCCCCTGACCAACGAGATGGTCGCCGGCAAACTCGACTTCGGCGCCATGGCCGATTTCCCCGGTGCCTTCAATGGTGTGGCGTTTGAAACAGCGGGCAAGCACAGCCTGTTTATCAGTGTGCTCTCGGGCAGCATCAAGGGCAGTGGCAACGGCATCGTGGTGCCGAGCGCCTCGGGCGTGCAGTCCCTGGCCGAGCTCAAGGGCAAGAGCATTTCCGTGCCGTTCGCTTCCACCGCCCATGGCATGTTGCTGCGCGCCGTGGCGGCCCAGGGCTGGGACCCGCTCAAGGATGTGAACATTGTTGCCCAGCCACCGGAAGTTGCCGGCTCCGCTTTGCAGGCCGGCAAGATCGACGCCCATGCCGACTTCGTACCCTTCGCGGAACTGTTCCCCAGCCGTGGTTTCGCGCGCAAGATTTATGACGGGTCCCAGGCCGGTGCGCCGACTTTCCATGGTGCGCTGGTCGATCAGGCGTATGCGAAGAAGTACCCGGAAATCGTCGTCGCCTACCTGCGCGCGAGCATCGAGGCCAATCAATTGCTGGCGGCGGAGCCTGAGAAATACAGTGAACTGATCGCCAAGGTCACAGGCGTCGATGCCGAGGTCAATTACCTGTTCCACGGCCCGCTCGGCGTGCAGACCCGCGACCTGAGCTGGAAACCGGAATACCGCCAGGCCGTCGGCACCGCCATCGACACCCTCAAATTGCTCAAGAAAGCCGATCGCGGTCTCGATCTCAACAATTTCATCGACGACCAGTACATCCGCGCCGCCTTCAAGGCCTCGAACCTGGACTACAGCGCGCAACTGGCCGACTACGGGCAAACGCCACTCAAGGCCGTCGATGCGGCAAGCGGCAAAGCCATCACCGACTTCAACCATGTGGCGCAAATCTGGGTGCGTGGCGAACCGAAAGTGCGCCAGTACGCTTCGGCGCAAGCCGCGTTCACCGCGTTGGCCAGCCTCAAGCAGGAAGGCAAAAGCATCCGCGCGGTGTACGCCCAGGCCAGTGACAGCGGAATCAAGTTGCTGGCCGACCAAGCGTGGTTTGCCAGTGATGCCCAAGGGCGGCTCAGTGCATTTCTGCTCAAAGGGCAGGCCCAGGCGTTCGCCACGGCCCAGGGCGGAAAGGTGTTCGACTTCACCGACGCCACCACCCAGTCCGTGGTTAGCCGCTGAGTTAGGTGCCTGACTTGAGGGCTGCCCCTCACCCTAACCCTCTCCCGAGGGAGAGGGGACTGACCGAGGTGAATGCTGGTCATTCGGTGGCCTTTGATATTCGGGTTGAGCTCCGGTTCGGAAAACACCAGACCTGCTTCCTGTTCCTTCACCCCTTGCCGGGGAGAGGACTGACCGAGGTGAATGCTGGTCATTCGGTGGCCTTTGATATTTGGGTTGAACCCAGGTTCGGAAAAACACCAGACCTGCTTCCTGTTCCTTCACCCCTTGGCGGGGAGAGGACTGGCCGAGGTGATTGCTGGTCATTCGGTGGCCTTTGATATCGAGTTGAACTCAGGTTCGGAAAACACCAGACCTGTTTCCTGTTCCTTCACCCCCTTGCCGGGGAGGGGACTGACCGAGGTGAATTCTGGTCATTCGGTGGCCTTTGATATTTGGGTTGAACTCAGGTTCGGAAAACACCAGACCTGCTCCCTGTTCCTTCACCCCTTGCCGGGGAGAGGACTGACCGAGGTGATTGCTGGTCATTCGGTGGCCTTTGATATCGAGTTGAACTCAGGTTCGGAAAACACCAGCGATCGGCTCCCTTTCCCCCTCTCCCCCCTGGGGGAGAGGGCTGGGGTGAGGGGGTAAATGTTCGCCAACACACAGTTGCACAATTGGAAACCCGATCCATGAAAATACCGACCACCCGCTGGTTATCAAGAGCCGCCTCACTGCTGCTCTGCCTGCTGTTCTGGCAACTCGCCGCCAGCCATCACTGGAACCTCGGCCTGGTGACCTTCGCCAATGTACCGGCACCGCTGGCGGTGATTGAAGCCGCGCTGGGCCTCGGCGACTCCGGCAAGCTCGGCCAACACCTGAGCAGCAGCCTCGGCCGGGTCTTCGCCGGTTACCTCGCCGCGCTGTTCATCGGTATCACCCTGGGCCTGGCCATCGGCCGCTCGAAATGGGCCGAAGATTTGCTGCTGCCGCCTTTGGAGGTCCTGCGTCCGATCCCGGCGGTGGCCTGGATTCCCCTGGCGATCCTGATGTTTCCCTCGTCGGAATTGTCGATGGTGTTCATCACCTTCACCGGCGCCTTGTTCCCGATCCTGCTCAACACCGTGCACGGCGTCGAAGGTGTCGATCCGCGATTGATCGCTTCGGCCAGAAGCCTCGGGGCAGGGCGCCGGGCGATCCTGCTCGAAGTGATTCTGCCCGGTGCCGCACCGAGCATCATCACTGGCCTTGCCATCGGCATGGGCACGTCGTGGTTTTGCCTGGTGACGGCGGAAATGATCTCCGGCCAGTACGGCATCGGCTACTACACCTGGGAGTCCTACACCATCCAGAACTACGCCGACATCGTGGTTGGCATGTTGTTGATCGGCGTCCTGGGGATGGGCAGCAGCCTGTTGATCAAGCGTCTGGGCGGACTGTTCACGCCCTGGCATCGACCACGAGGAAAAGCCTGATGAGCGTTTTTCAACATCCTGAAGGCCGCATCGACATCCGTGGCTTGTCGATCAGCCTGGGCGAGGGCAGCGCGGCTTTCGAAGCCGTGCAGGGTCTCGACTGCCAGATCGAACCCGGCCAGTTCGTGTGCATTCTCGGGCCGTCCGGTTGCGGAAAATCCACCTTGCTCGGCGCACTGGCCGGTCATCTGCAACCGCGTACCGGCACCCTTGACGTTGATGGCGCCCCGGTATCCGGCCCATCGCCCCAGCGCGGCATGGTGTTCCAGCAACACACGCTATTCCCCTGGCGCACGGTGCGCGACAACGTCGCTTTCGGTCTGAAAATGCGTGGCATCGGCAAGGCCGAGCGACACAAGGCTGCCGACGAAATCCTCGCGCTGGTGGGGCTCGCACGCTTTGCCGAACGCTGGCCGAACCAGCTCTCCGGTGGCATGCAGCAACGGGTGGAAATCGCCCGGGTGCTGGTCAATCGACCGCGGCTGTTGCTGATGGACGAGCCCTTCGGTGCCCTTGATGCGCTGACGCGCTTGAACATGCAGGAACTGCTGCTGGATATCTGGACCCGCATCCGCACCACCGTGGTATTCGTCACCCACGACATCGATGAGGCGCTGTTCCTCGCCGACCGGCTGCTGGTGATGAGTACGCGACCGGGGCGGATCATCGAGGACCTGCGCCTCGACTTCCCGCGCCCGCGTACCACTGAGCTGGTGACAAGCCATGAGTTTTCCCGCTTGAAACGCCACTGCCTCGAACTGCTGCGTCACGAAGACGGGCGGCAATTGCCACGCCTGAACCCTCTCGGACTGCCTCCTGAAAACAAACTGCCGCGATTTGCCCTATGACCTCACTATTCGATGTAACCGACAACGACGACATTCTTGCCCTGCAACCGCGCCTGACCGATGCCGACCCCGGCGTACGCCGGATCGCGCTGATCGAACTGGCTGACCTGGAGGAACCGGACGGCCTGTTGTGGCTGGTTGACCGGCTGGCTGACGACCCGACCGAAGAGGTGCGTGCCGAAGCCGCACGGTTGCTCGAGGCCTGGGAGGATCAACCGGTGGTCGAGGCGCTGTGCCAGGCGCTGACCGATCCATCGGCAACGGTGCAGGCCGCCGCTGCGCAAAGTCTCAGTCTGCTCAAGAGCGAAGCGGCAGGGCGGGTGATCCTGCCGTGGACCGGGCATGCCGACAGAGGCGTACGCATCGCCGCGTTCAGGGCGTTGCGCGAGTTGCGCTATCCAGAAGCGGCTTCGGCGGCGCTGCTGGCGTTGGGAGATCAGGACGCCAATGTCCGCCGTGAAGCGGTTGGTGTACTGGGCTGGCTCAAACAACTGGATGCCTTGCCGGCCCTGGCGCGACTGGCCAGCGACGACCCGGACAGCGAAGTGCGCCGCGCCGCCACTGGTGCACTTGGCCTGGCGTCCGACTCACAGGTGCTGCCGGCCCTGCGCCAGGCGTTGCAGGATCAGGCCTGGCAAGTGCGCGAGGAGGCCGCCACCACACTCGGAAAGGTCGGACACGTCGACGCCGGCCCGGCCCTCGTCGAAGCCCTGAGCGACGATTACTGGCAAGTGCGCCTGCGCGCCACCCGCAGCCTCGGCCGCCTGCGCTACGTGCCGGCCCTCGACGGGCTGATCGAAACCCTCGGCCATCGCATCAGCAACCTGCGCAAGGAAGCCGCGCTGGCACTGGGCGAACTCGATGATCGAGGCGCCATCCCGGCGCTGCGGGCCGCGCAAGACGACGGCGACCCGGAAGTGCGCAAGGCGGTGCGCATCGCCTTGAGTCAGTTGCAATGAATCCGCTCTCGGCAGGTAACTCCCAGAGCAAACAGCAGCTGCGCCTGAACTGGCCCGATGGCCGCGAGCAGTTGCTCGATCATGCCGAATTGCGCCGCCAGTGCCCATGTTCCCAGTGCCGGGCGTTTCGTCTGCGGGGGATGACGCCGATGGTCGATGCCCGGGTGCGGGTGGTTGAGTTGAATCCGCAGGGCTATGGCTTGCAGCTGGTGTTCAGTGATGGGCATGAGCGGGGGATTTATCCGTGGGCGTATCTGGCAGAACTGTGATGCATACAAAGGGCTGCCGCAGGCTGCGATCTTTTGACTTTGATTTTAAAGAACAAGATCAAAGATCGCAGCCTTGCTCCTACAAGTCCTTGCCAGAAAAACGCCAAAAGAGTACAAATGTACTCCATGACGACTCTGACTCCCCGCCGTACCGCCATCCTGACCTTTATCCGCGATCGCATCGCCGAGCATGGCCAGCCCCCCAGCCTCGCTGAAATCAGCGAGGCGTTCGGTTTTGCCTCTCGCAGCGTGGCGCGCAAGCATGTGCTGGCGCTGACCGAGGCCGGTTTCATCGAGGTCAATCCCCATCAGGCCCGGGGCATTCGCCTGCTCGGGCAGCCGCCACGCCCCGAGTTGCTGGACATTCCGGTGCTCGGCCGGGTCGCGGCGGGTGCGCCGATCGGTGCCGATGCCGAGGTGCACAGCCGTCTGTTGCTTGATCCGGCGATTTTCTCGCGGGCGCCGGACTACATGCTGCGGGTCCGGGGTGATTCGATGATCGGGGACGGTATTCTCGACGGCGACCTGGTGGGCGTACACCGCAACCCCGAGGCGCTCAACGGCCAGATCGTGGTGGCGCGGCTCGACGGTGAGGTCACCATCAAGCGTTTCGAACGGGTCGGTGACGTCGTGCGGCTGCTGCCGCGCAACCCGGCCTACCAGCCGATCATCGTCGAAGCCGGTCAGGACCTGGCCATCGAAGGGGTGTTCTGCGGCTTGGTGAGGCAAGGCTGATGGGGGCCGTCGTTGCGCTGGATACGCTGTTCAATGGCGGCCAGGTCTGGAGGGGTCGACCTGCGCCGCCCACGGCCAGCCCGCAACCCACCGGGCATGCCGCGCTGGATGCGGCGTTGCCCACCGGTGGCTGGCCCGAGGCTGCGCTGAGCGAGATCCTCCTGGCCGGGCAGGGCGTGGGTGAGCTGCAACTGCTGTGGCCAGCATTGGCGCGGTTGTCGGCGGCGGGCGAGCGTATCGTGCTGGTGGCACCGCCCTATGTGCCGTATCCCCAGGCGTGGCACAACGCCGGGGTTGATCTGCGCCAGCTGTCGATCATCCAGGCCAGCGAGCGCGATGCCCTGTGGGCCGCGGAACAATGCCTGCGTTCGGGCAGTTGCGGTGCCGTGCTGTGCTGGCCGCACAAGGCCGATGACCGCGCCTTGCGCCGCTTGCAGGTGGCTGCGGAAACCGGCCAGACCCTGGCATTCGCCTATCGCCCCCTCAGTGAAGCGATCAACCCTTCGCCCGCGGCCCTGCGCATCGCCATCGATGCCAGGCCGGCGCAATTGCGCGTGCTCAAGTGTCGGGGCGGCCTGGCCCGTGCGACGCCGATTGCCTTTCCCGTGGGGCATTGAGGTTGCCATGCGCTGGGTGTGCATTCTCTTCCCGCAATTGGCGCTGGACGCGGTACTGCGTCAGCGCGCCGATCCCGATGAACCGCTGGCGTTGCTGACCGGTCCGGCCCAGCGCCGGGTATTGCAGGCGGTCAATGGCCCGGCCCGGGCACTGGGCTTGCGCCCCGGCCAGTCCATGAGCGCCGCGCAGGCCTTGAGCAAGGGCTTTGCCACGGCTGAATACGACGCCGCCGAAATCGAGCGCTGGCAGCAGTTCCTCGCCGCCTGGGCCTATCGCTTCAGCTCCCAGGTCAGCGTGCATTACCCGCGAGCCGTGGTGTTCGAGATCGAGTCCAGCCTGGGCTTGTTCGGCACCTGGGCACAATTCGAAGTGCGCTTGCGCCACGAACTCGACGAACTGGGTTTTCGCCACCGCATTGTCGCCGCACCCAACCCGGTGGCGGCGCGAGTGCTGGCCAACGCCTATGACGGTCTGGTAGTGCCTGACGACCAGGCCTTGCAGCATCACCTGGGGCAATTGCCCGTCGACCGGATCGGCCTTGCGCCGCAGGTCGCCACCGCTTTGTCACGCATGGGCCTGCGCACCTTGAGTCAGGTGCAGGCGCTGCCCCGGCACAGCCTGGCCCGGCGTTTCGAGGCCCCGGTGCTCAAGCACCTGGACGCCTTGCTCGGTATGCGGCGACTGGCGCTGGCGTTCTACCTGCCACCGGACCGCTTCGATGTGCGCATCGAACTCAACTTCGATGTGCAGTCCCATCAGGCCCTGCTGTTCCCGCTGCGCCGCCTGACCGGCGACCTGTCGGCGTTTCTGTGCGGGCGCGACAGCGGCGTGCAGCGGTTTGACCTGCACCTGGAGCATGCCGGGTTGCCGGACACGCTGATCAAGGTCGGCCTGCTCAGCGCCGAACGTGACCCGGCGATGCTGTTTGAACTGGCCCGGGGCCGGCTGGAGCAAGTCCAGGTCGAGGCCCCGGTGCGGGGTTTTCGCCTGCGCGCCGAAGACTTGCCGACCTTCGTGCCCCAGCATCAGGAACTGTTCGACGATCGTCCTCAGCAGTCCTTGCCATGGGAACAACTGCGCGAACGCCTGCGCGCACGGCTGGGCGATGACGCCGTGCATGGTCTGCGTTTCCAGGCCGATCACCGCCCTGAATGCGCGTGGCAGGCCCGTGCCGACAGCCAGCCCTGTGCCGGGCTCGGCGCCGTGAAGCGGCCGGGCTGGCTGCTGGCTGAACCCCTGGCCGTGCACCAGGGTTCGGCGCGCATCCTCATGGGGCCGGAACGTATAGAGTCCGGCTGGTGGGACGGTGATGACGTGCGCCGCGACTATTACCTGATCGAAACCCGTGCCGGCCAGCAAGGCTGGGCCTATCGGGCGGTCGGTGAGGACGGCCCGCTGTGGCTGCAGGGCTGGTTTGCATGAGCCGCGAATATGCCGAGCTGCACTGCCTGTCGAATTTCAGTTTCCAGCGCGGTGCGTCCAGCGCCCTGGAACTGTTCCAACAGGCGAAAAAGCAGGGTTATCAAGCCCTGGCAATCAGCGATGAATGCACCCTGGCGGGCATCGTGCGCGCCTGGCAGGCGGCGAAGTCGGTGGAGCTGGCGCTGATCATCGGCAGTGAAGTACGGATCGAGAACGGCCCGAAACTGGTGCTGCTGGCGGAGAGCCTCGAGGGTTATCAGGCGCTGTGCCGGTTGATCACCCGCGCCCGGCGCCGGACACAGAAGGGCCAGTACCAGGTTCTGCGCGAAGACTTCAGCGAAGCGCTGCCGGGGCTGCTGGCGCTGTGGGTACCGGACGCGGTCGATGCCTTCGAGCAAGGTCGCTGGTTGCAACAGGTGTTCGGCGACCGCCTGTGGCTGGCGGTGCAGTTGCATCGCGGCCAGGACGACAGCCAGCGCCTGAGTGATTTGCTGAACCTGGCCAGTGAACTGCGCATACCAGCAGTGGCGAGCGGCGACGTGCACATGCATGTCCGTGGACGACGTGCCCTGCAGGACACCATGACCGCAATCCGCCATCACCTGCCGGTGGCCGATGCCGGGTTGCGCCTGCACCCCAATGGCGAGCGTCATCTGCGCAGTCTTGACGTCCTGCATGAGCTTTATCCGCAAGCCTTGCTCGAGGAAACGCTGAACATCGCCCGGCGCTGCACCTTCGACCTCGCTCAGTTGCGCTATCAATATCCCCGGGAACTGGTGCCGCAAGGCCAAAGTGCCGCGTCCTGGCTACGCGAGTTGACCGAGCGCGGCATTCGCCAGCGCTGGCCCGAAGGCGCCAGCGACAAGGTACGCGCGCTGATTGATAAGGAACTGGGGCTGATCGCCGAACTGGGGTATGAAAGTTATTTCCTCACCGTTCAGGACATCGTCGCTTTCGCCCGGCGCGAGAAGATTCTCTGTCAGGGCCGGGGCTCGGCGGCCAACTCGGCGGTGTGTTTTGCCTTGGGCATCACCGAGATCGACCCCGAGCGGATGAACATGCTGTTTGAGCGTTTTCTCTCCAAAGAGCGCAACGAGCCGCCGGATATCGATGTGGACTTCGAGCACGAGCGCCGCGAAGAGGTCTTGCAGTACGTATTCCAGCGTTACGGCCGGACCCGTGCCGCGCTGACGGCTGTGGTCAGCACCTACCACGCCGCCGGTGCGGTGCGCGATGTGGCCAAGGCCCTGGGCTTGCCCCCGGACCAGATCAATGCCCTGGCCGATTGCTGCGGTCACTGGAGCGATGAAGCGCCGCCCGTGGAGCGCCTGCGCGAAGGCGGCTTCGATCCCGAAAGCCCGGTGTTGCGCCGGGTATTGAGCCTGACCCGACAACTGATCGGTTTCCCCCGGCACCTGTCCCAGCACCCTGGTGGCTTCGTGATTTCCGAGCAGCCGCTGGACCATCTCGTACCGGTGGAAAACGCCGCCATGGCCGAGCGCACCATCATTCAGTGGGACAAGGACGATCTCGATGCGGTCGGGCTGCTCAAGGTCGATATCCTCGCCTTGGGCATGCTCAGCGCGATACGTCGCTGCTTTGATCTGTTGCGCCGCCATCGCAACCGCGACCTGAGCCTGGCGACAGTACCCTCCGAAGACTCGCAGACCTACGACATGATTGGCCGTGCCGATACCGTCGGCGTGTTCCAGATCGAATCCCGGGCCCAGATGTCGATGCTGCCCAGGCTCAAGCCACGCACGTTCTATGACCTGGTGATCGAGGTGGCCATCGTCCGCCCCGGACCTATCCAGGGCGGCATGGTGCATCCGTACCTGCGTCGGCGAAACAAGGAGGAACTCGAAAGCTACCCCTCCGAAGAGTTGCGCGAGGTGTTGAAACGCACCCTGGGTGTCCCGCTGTTTCAGGAACAGGTCATGCAGATCGCTATCGTCGCCGCCGACTACAGCCCCGGCGAGGCCGATCAGTTGCGCCGTTCCATGGCGGCGTGGAAGCGCCATGGCGGGCTCGAACCGCACAAGGATCGGCTGACCGCCGGCATGAAGAAAAAGGGCTACACGGCGGAATTCGCCGCGCAGATTTTCGAGCAGATCAAGGGCTTTGGCAGCTATGGTTTTCCCGAGTCCCACGCCGCCAGTTTCGCCTTGCTGACCTACGCCAGTTGCTGGTTGAAGTGCCATGAGCCGGCGGCCTTTGCCTGTGCGCTGATCAACAGCTGGCCCATGGGTTTCTACAGCCCTGACCAGATTCTGCAGGACGCGCGTCGCCACCATTTGCAGGTGCGCCCGGTGGATGTGCGCGCCAGCGACTGGGATTGCAGCCTGGAGCCGATGGTCGGCGCGCAGCCGGCGATTCGCCTGGGCTTGCGCATGATCAAGGGTTTTCGCGAGGACGATGCCCTGCGCATTGAGGCGGCGCGTGCCCAAGGCGCATTTGCCGACGTCGCCGACCTCGGTGAACGGGCTTGCCTGGATGCCCGTGCCCGCGAGCTGCTGGCCGATGCCGGGGCGTTGCGTGGCCTGGCCGGGGACCGGCACAGGGCGCGCTGGGAGGTGGCGGGGGTGCACAGGCAGCTCGGTTTGTTTGCCGGCCTGCCGAGTCAGGAAGAGGACGCGGTGGCGTTGCCCAAGCCCACTGTTGGCGAGGACCTGCTGGCCGATTACAACAGCGTCGGCACCACCCTGGGGCCGCATCCGCTGGCGTTGCTGCGCGCTGAACTCAAAGCCCTGCGTTGTCGCAGTTCGAAGGAACTGCTGGAGGTCGAGCACGGCCGCCCGGTCAGCGTTGCCGGGCTGGTGACAGGTCGGCAACGGCCCAGCACCGCCAGTGGCGTGACCTTCGTCACCCTGGAGGACGAGTTCGGCAACGTCAACGTGGTGGTCTGGCGCGACCTCGCCGAGCGCCAGCGCAAAGCCCTGGTCGGCTCGCAGTTGCTCAAGGTCGATGGACGCTGGGAGAAGGAGGGCGAGGTGCGGCATTTGATTGCCGGGCGCTTGAGCGACCTGAGCCCGTTACTGGATGGCATCAGCGTGCGCAGCCGGGACTTCCGCTGACCTTGTGGCAAAGCCAGTGCCCACAGGAAGTCCTTAATATTCGCGCAACCCTCGAACCTGGTGTGAATCAGCTATACCTCTATGAAACGAATTGCGTGCGCGACGCTCGAATCAAACGGGTGTGGATGACCGGGATAAAGCAACCGATGCAGTTTCTAGAAGATAGCCACGGGTGTGCCGGCTGGAGCGGCGAAATGGCTGGGCGCATTCGTGCGTTCGACTGGAGCCGGACCGAGCTGGGAAAGCTCGATAGCTGGTCGAAAAGCCTGAACAGCGCGGTGCAGATGATGCTTGCGTCACCGCTGCCGATGGTGATGCTCTGGGGGCGGTCCGGGTACATGATCTACAACGACGCCTATTCAAAGTTCGCCGGTGGCCGTCATCCTTATCTGTTGGGTTCGCCGGTAGAGCTGGGTTGGCCGGAAGTCGCCGAATTCAACCGCCATGTGGTTGATACCTGCCTGGCGGGCGGCACCTTGTCCTATCGCAATAAAGAATTGGTGCTGCTGCGTGCCGGGGTGCCGGAAGAAGTGTGGATGGACCTCTACTACAGCCCGGTCTCCGATGACCAGGGGTATCCGGCCGGGGTCATGGCCATGGTGGTGGAGACCACTGAACGGGTGATTTCCGAACGGCGCCGCCAGGCGGCCGAAGACGCCTATCGCGCCGACAATGAACGGGTGCGCCTGGCGCTCAATGCCGGGGCCTTGCTCGGTTCGTTCGTCTGGGACATCAAGGCCAATCTCTTGTCCGGTGATGAGCGATTCGTGCGCACGTTCTCCTACCCACCCGGGCAAGACCTGGCCAACCTGTCCCAGGAAGTCGCCGATGCGCGGATCCATCCGGACGACCGCAACTGGGTTCAGGAGCGGGTCAAGCTGTCGGTTGATACCGGCGAACCCTACAATGTGGAATACCGCATTCAGCGCCCGGACGGCAGTTATCTCTGGGTACTCGCCAGTGGCTGTTGCGAGTTCAACGAGCAGGGCGAAGCGTTTCGTTTTCCCGGCGTACTTATTGATATTCATGAACGCAAGATCGCCGAAGAATCCCTGCTCAGGTTCACCCGTAATCTTGAACAGCGAGTGGCCAATGAGGTCGAGGCCCGCCTGACGGCGGAAGAGCAATTGCGTCAGTCGCAGAAGCTCGAAGCCATCGGCGGCTTGACCGGTGGCGTGGCCCATGACTTCAACAATCTGTTGCAGGTAATCGCTGGCAACCTGCACCTGTTGGCGCGCCATGAACCCGACAACGCCAATGTGCAGCGCCGGGTCGCGGCATCGATTGCCGCGGTGGAGCGCGGGGCCAAGCTGTCCTCGCAACTGCTCGCGTTCGCCCGGCGCCAGCCATTGTCGCCAGCCGTGTTTACGCTGCGGCAGATTTTCGATGGCCTGGCAGAGCTGTTGCAACGTGCATTGGGCGAAACCCTTCAGGTGCATATGAGCGCTCCGAAGGCGCCATGGCAGGTGTTTGTCGATCGCAATCAGCTGGAAAACGCCATCCTCAACCTGGCCATCAATGCCCGGGACGCCATGCACGGTGAAGGAACGATCAATCTTTGTACCGAAAACATCACCCTGGACCGCGAGTTCTGCACCGGCAAAGGCATCGTCGCCGGGGACTACGTGCGCGTGTCAATTGCCGACAGCGGTGTCGGCATGGCGCCGCAGGTACTGGCCCAGGCGTTCGAGCCTTTCTTCACTACCAAAGCCGACGGTCAGGGTACCGGGTTGGGTTTGAGCATGGTCTTCGGTTTCGTCAAGCAGAGCGGCGGGCATATCGAGATTGCCAGCGAGGTCGGGCAGGGCACCCGGGTGCAAATGTATTTCCCCCGCACCTTGCGTCTGGCTGCAAGTGACGCGCCGAACCCCAACGTAGAGCAACGGGGCGGGCATGAGCGCATCCTGGTAGTCGAGGACAATGACGCGGTGCGGGCGTCGGTGGTCGAGTTACTGCGCGATGAAGGTTATGAGATCCTGACGGCTACCCATGCTGATGCCGCCATGCAAATCTTGCTGGAAGGTGCGCAGGTAGACCTGATTTTCACCGACGTGGTCATGCCCGGCCTGATCAAGAGTCCGGAGCTGGCCGCCTGGGCGAAAGTGCAGGAGCCACCGGTGGCGGTGCTGTTTACCTCCGGGCATACCCGCGACATCATCTCGCGCAACCATCAGCTCAGCCCGGATACCCACTTGCTGAGCAAACCTTATAGCCCTGAAGCACTGACACAGATGATCCGTACAGTGCTCAAAGGTTGACCACGATCGAAATGTGGGAGCGGGCTTGCTCGCGAAGGCGCAGTGTCATTCAACACTCATAGTGACTGATACACCGCCTTCGCGAGCAAGCCCGCTCCCACATTATGATCGTGTTCTTTCAGTTTCCAACAAGGCGATTCGATGACTTCCAAACGTACCGGCAACTCTCTCTCCGGCATGGTCAGGGTGCGCGGCGCCCGGGAACACAACCTCAAGAATGTCGATGTGGATATCCCCCGCGATGCCCTGGTGGTGTTCACCGGGGTATCCGGCTCGGGGAAGTCGTCACTGGCGTTCTCGACCCTGTATGCCGAAGCGCAACGCCGCTATTTCGAATCCGTGGCGCCTTACGCGCGGCGCCTGATCGATCAGGTCGGCGTGCCGGATGTGGATTCCATTGAGGGGTTGCCGCCGGCAGTGGCCTTGCAGCAACAACGAGGCACGCCGAGCACGCGTTCTTCGGTGGGCAGCGTGACGACCTTGTCGAGCCTGATCCGCATGCTGTACTCCCGGGCTGGCAGTTACCCGCCGGGACAGCCGATGCTGTATGCCGAAGACTTTTCGCCAAACACCCCGCAAGGCGCCTGCCCGCAATGCCACGGCCTGGGCCGGGTGTATGAAGTCACCGAGGCGCTGATGGTCCCGGACCCGAGCCTGACCATACGCCAGCGTGCCGTTGCTTCCTGGCCCCTGGCCTGGCAGGGCCAGAACCTGCGCGACATTCTGGTGACCATGGGCTACGACGTCGATATTCCCTGGCGCGACCTGCCGAAAAAACAGCGCGACTGGATACTCTTCACCGAAGAAACCCCGACGGTGCCAGTCTACGCCGGGCTTACACCGCAGGAGACCCGAGTCGCCCTCAAGCGCAAAATGGAGCCCAGCTACCAAGGCACGTTCACCGGCGCGCGGCGGTACATCCTGCACACCTTCAGCCACTCCCAGAGTGCGTTGATGAAGAAGCGAGTCGCGCAGTTCATGCTCGGCAGTCCCTGCCCGTTGTGCGATGGCAAACGCCTCAAGCGCGAGGCGCTGTCGGTGACCTTTGCCGGCTACGACATCGGCGAACTGGCACAAATGCCGTTGCTGCAGGTCGCGCAAGTCCTCAGGCCGGTGGCGGCCGAGGATTATCCTGAACAGGGCGATGAGACGGGCGAAGTCTTGACTCACAGCCAGACCCGCGAGGCCCGTGAACAGCGCGTGGCCCACGGGGCCAGTGGTCACGCCAACGCCCCGGATGTGCGCCACACGCCGAACCTGTCCGTGGAAAAACGCCTGGCCGCGCAACGCATCGCCCAGGACTTGCTGGAGCGGGTCAGCACCCTGACCGATCTTGGCCTCGGTTACCTGGCCCTGGAACGCAGCACGCCGACCTTGTCGTCCGGCGAGTTGCAGCGCCTGCGCCTGGCAACGCAATTGGGTTCGCAGTTGTTCGGGGTGATTTACGTGCTGGACGAGCCTTCGGCCGGCCTGCACCCGGCGGATGGCGAAGCGTTGTTCGAAGCCCTGCAACGCCTGAAAGCGGCGGGCAATACCCTGTTCGTGGTCGAGCATGACCTGGAAACCATGCGTCGCGCCGACTGGTTGATCGATGTCGGTCCGGCGGCAGGCGAGAAGGGTGGACGGGTGCTGTACAGCGGCCCGCCGGCCGGGCTGGCGGATGTGCCGGACTCGCAGACCCGCGATTATCTGTTCGCCGGACAGCGCAGCCAATCGGCGAGCAATCGCAAGCCCGGCGACTGGCTGCGCCTGGAAGGTGTCACCCGCAATAACCTGAACAACCTCAGCGTCGAATTCCCCCTTGGCTGTTTTACCGCAGTGACCGGTGTGTCGGGCTCGGGGAAATCGAGTCTGGTCAGCCAGGCATTGCTGGAGCTGGTCGGCAGCCATCTCGGGCGCCCGGCGAGCGAGAGCGAAGCGCAGGAGTTGAGTCTGGAAGACGATTCGCCGCAAGTCAGTGGTGGCCAGGTCACTGGCGGGCTGGCGTCGATCAAGCGCCTGGTCCAGGTCGACCAGAAACCCATAGGCCGTACGCCGCGCTCCAACCTTGCGACCTACACCGGGCTGTTCGACAACGTGCGCAAGCTGTATGCCGCCACAGCCGAGGCGCAGGCGGCGGGCTATGACGCCGGACAGTTTTCCTTCAACGTCGCCAAGGGGCGCTGCGCGCCCTGTGAAGGCGAGGGCTTTGTCAGCGTCGAGTTGTTGTTCATGCCCAGCGTCTATGCGCCATGCCCGACCTGTCACGGTGCCCGTTATAACCCCCAGACCCTGGCGATCAGTTGGCAGGGACGCAACATTGCCCAGGTGTTGCAGTTGACGGTGGACGAAGCGGTCGAGGTGTTCGCCGAGCAGGCGTCCATACGTCGATCGCTGGAGGTGCTGCGCGATATCGGCCTGGGTTACCTGCGTCTTGGTCAGCCGGCGACCGAGTTGTCGGGTGGTGAGGCCCAGCGCATCAAACTGGCCACCGAACTGCAACGCAATCAGCGCGGGGCGACGCTATACGTGCTCGACGAACCCACCACCGGCTTGCACCCTCGCGACGTCGACCGGTTGCTGGAACAGCTCAATACGCTGGTGACGGCGGGTCACACGGTGATTGTCGTCGAACATGAAATGCGCGTGGTGGCGCAGAGTGACTGGGTGATCGACATTGGCCCGGGCGCGGGGGATCAGGGTGGCAGGGTGGTGGTCGCCGGAACTCCGCAGAAAGTCGCCAAAAGCAAGAAGAGCCGCACGGCGCCGTTTTTGGCCAAGGCTCTTGAACTGGCTTGAAATGGAGGTGTTCTTCCTCACCTCATCGTCGGAACGCCGTCCGGACCAAGCCGGCTCCCACAGGGATTCGGGAACGCTACAGGTCCCGTGTGGGAGCGGGCTTGCTCGCGAAAGCTATCCGTCATGCACCATCAATCGTGCGCCGTACCTTGTCCAGCAGCTCATTGATCTGGAACGGCTTGATCAGCATTTCCATGCCGTCGCCGAGGAATACCTGGCGATTGATCGCGGTTTCCGCATAACCGGTCATGAACAGGATCGGCAATGTTTCACGCCAGCCCCGCGCGACATCCGCCAGTTCGCGGCCGCTCATGCGCGGCAGGCCGACATCGGTCAGCAGCAGGTCGATTGACCGGTCGTTCTGCAGGCGCTCCAGGGCGCTCTCGATGTCGCCCGCCTGGGTGCAACGGTAGCCGGCATCCGCCAACACCTCAGCCACGAACAAACGCACCGACGCTGTATCTTCGACGATCAAGACATGTTCACCGGCACCCTGGGGATCGACGCTGACGGGTTCCAGCTGGCTCACGGTGGGGGCGGAGCTGGCCGGCAACATGATGGTCACTTCGGTGCCGCGCCGCGCCACGCTGCGAATGTGCGCATCGCCTCCCGACTGCCGGGCGAAACCATAGATGCTCGACAGCCCGAGCCCGGTCCCCTGGCCCAGGGGTTTGGTAGTGAAGAACGGGTCGAATACCTTGCCGATCACGCTGTGGTCGATGCCGGTGCCGTCATCGCGTACCGACAGTGCGACGTAGGCGCCATCGGCCAGGTTCGGGTCGCCATGGGAGAAGGCGGCATAGGTGTTGACCCAGATGTTGCCACCCTGGGGCAGGGCATCGCGCGCGTTGATCACCAGGTTGAGCATGGCACTTTCGAGCTGGATCGGATCGACCAGCGCGATGGCTGGCTTGGACGTCAATTCCAGCTTCAGAGTGATGCGTTCGCCGATGGTGCGCACCAGCAATTCTTCGAGAGAGCGGATGTGTTCGTTGATATCCACGGGCCGGGTATCGAGTGGCTGCTGGCGGGCGAACGCCAACAGGCGATGCGTCAGGGACGCGGCGCTCATGGCCGAGCTCAGTGCCGCTTCGGCGTAGAACCCGACCTTGTCGGTGCGCGATTCGGCGGCGCGTTTCTGGATCAGCTCCAGGCTAGTGATGATGCCGGTGAGCAAGTTGTTGAAGTCATGGGCGATGCCTCCGGTCAATTTGCCCAGGGCGTCCATTTTCTGCACTTGCAGCAGTTGCGCTTCGGTGCGCGCGCGTTCAGCGACTTCCCTGGCCAACTGGGTGGTGGCGTCGTCCAGCCGGGCCAGGTGCGAGCGTTCGCGGTGGCGGTGCTCGGTGACGTCCTCGACGAACACCAGGCTCAGTTCCGGAGTGCGATAGGGTGAAATCTGCCATTCGGTTTCGCGGGTTTCACCCAGCACCCGCATGTTCAGGGTGCCTTTCCAACGCTCGCCATAGGCCAGGCGCAGGCGCAGCTCTTCGATCACGCTATCCTGGTCGTCGGCAAAACACTCGTGCAGGGTGTCCGGTTCACGGTTGTCCTGCACCAGTTGCGTGAATGCGTGATTGCATTCGTGGACCTTGAGTTGAGCATCGAGCACCGCAATGGGCGCCGAAACGTTGACAAAAATCTCGCGAAACCGCGCCTCGCTTTCGCGCAGGGCGTTTTCGGTATCCCGTACCCGCAGCAGGGTGCGCAGGGTGGCCAGCAGTACATCCGGGTCGACGGGGTGGATCAGGTACGCATCGGCACCGGCGTCCAGGCCGGTGATGATGTCGCCAGTCTGGATCGATGCCGCCGACACGTGAATCACCGGCAGCAGGGCGGTGGCAGGGTCGGCGCGCAGTTTGCGCACGATGTCGAAACCGCTCATGTCCGGCAGGTTGACGTCGAGTACCAGGGCGTCGAAGGTTACGCTGGCGATCAGTTCCAGGCCCTCGGTACCCGTGCCGGCTTCGAGTACCTCGTAACCGTGACGTTCCAGGCGCCGGCGCAAGGCGTAGCGCGTGGCAACGTTGTCGTCGACGACCAGCAAGCGCAGGTCACGTTTCATCGGCAGGCTCCATGGCGATGGCCAGCGGGATGATCACGAAAAAGGTCGAGCCTACACCTGGAGCGCTTTGCATCCCGACCTCGCCACCGAGCAGGATGGCGAAGCGTTTGCACAGTGACAATCCGAGCCCGGTACCGCGCAGCCGCTTTTGCAGCGGTGAATCGACCTGGGAGAAGTCTTCGAACAATGCACCATGTAGCGACTCGGCGATACCGATACCGGTGTCGCTGACGGCAAAACGCACGTGGGTGTTGTTTTGTAGCTGCGCCGAAATCCTGACTTCACCTCGGGTGGTGAACTTCAGCGCATTGGCGATGAAGTTGCGCAGGATCTGCGCGAGCTTCTTGTCGTCGGTGTACAGGCGCGGCAGGCCCACCGGTTCCTCGAAAATCAGGTCCACGGCGCTGGCGTCGACAATCGGCCGGAACATCCCGCGCAGCGCGGCGAACAGGTCGAACATGTCGAACCAGGCGGGTGAGATGGTGATGCGCCCGGCCTCGATCTTCGCAAGGTCAAGCAGATCGTCGACCATGTCGCTCAGTTCCCGCGCGGCAGTACTGACGAAGGTTACCTGTTTGTGCTGCTCGGGGCTCAACGGACCGTCCAGTTCATCACTCAGCAGGCTGGCGATGCTCAGAATCGAGCCAAGCGGCGTACGAAACTCGTGGCTCATGTACGACAGGAACCGGCTTTTGAGGTCCGAGGCCTGGCGCAACTGTTCGGCCTGGGTATCGAGTTCGGCATACAGCGCCAGCACGCCCTGGTTGGTTTCATCCAGTTCTTCGCGCAACGCGGCGGCTTCGCCCTGCAACTGCGCAATGAGTGCGGCTTGATCAGCAAGCTCAATCAGGGGTGACTCAGCCATGGGAGGCCTCCAGAGCTATCACCAGCACCGTGACATCGTCCCGCCCGCGACAGAAGTCGCGGTGCAACAAAGCGGCAATCACGGCCGGATGCCGGTACACCAGACCGGGGTAATCCTGCAGGTTCCAACGAGACTGCAAACCGTCGCTGTACATAATCAAAAGTTGTCCATTCACTTGAGCATAGTCAAAGGGTTGCGCCTTTCGATATTGCCCGCCAACGATGCCGGGATGGGAGGCCAGGCCACGGGATCGGTCCGGGGCTATCAGGCAGGCGCCGATGTTGCCTATACCGACGTAGTTCAGCGCATTGCGATGGGCGTCAAACTGGGCAATGGCCAGGGCACCTCCGCGCGTGCCGTTCATGGCCTGGTGAATGTCTTCGAGCAACAGAAGCGGCGCATTGAATGATGAGGTTGCGAACACTTTCTCCCCCGCCCGGGCCGCCAGTTCAGCGTCTTCGCCATGCCCCAGGCCATCGATCACCAGGGCACTGATGCGCGATCCGTCATAAGCTACGTGCCAGATATCGCCACAGGCCGGATCGTTGCGTAACGAATGCTGGCTGACGCCCATGCGTTGGTCCGGTCTCTTGTCTTCGCGCGGATACAGCCGGGCCAACAGCACGGCGCCCCGGGAATCGGCGTAGGCATCGAAGACTTGCGCCTGACGTGAAATCGCCCCCAGCCCGATACCCTGGGTACCCCCCGTGGAAAAGCCATCGCTCAGACAGGCCTGCAGGTCGAAGCCCTGGGCACGGTCGACGGCCAGTATCTCGATGCCCGCGCCCGATGCACGGGGCAAGACCCGCAGATGAATTTCACCGCATGCCGCATGCTTGAGAATGTTACTGGCAAGTTCGGTGGCGACCAGGGCGACACGCCCGGCGTCGGTCTCATCAAAACCGTGCCTTTGCGCCAGCTGTTGGGCGGTGCGGCGGGCGTGACCGACCTGGCTGCTGTCTTCGATCGCCAGCACCTGGGTCAGGGAGCTGCCGATGTTCATTCTGCCGATATTCATGTCCATCGGGTGATCGTTACGCGAGTGCCTTTGCCCGGCGCGGTATCGAGTTCGAACTCTTCCACCAGCCGCCTGGCACCGGTCAGGCCCAGGCCCAGTCCGGAGCCTGAGGTCCAGCCATCGGTCAGCGCCAGCTTGATGTCCGGGATGCCCGGTCCTTCATCGCGGAAGGTCAGGCGCAGGCCGGTGCGTGATTCTTCGTCGAGGATCTGCCAATCCATATCACCGCCGCCGCCGTAGACCATGGTATTGCGCGCCAGCTCGCTGACCGCGGTGACCAGTTTGGTCAGGTCGATCAGCCGCATGCCGCACTCCTGGGCCAGCTTGCGCGCGGTCTGGCGCGCCAGCACGACGTCCTGTTCAATTTGAATGGGCTGGGTGCCGCTGCTGCGCACGGTCATTGTTCTTGTACTCGGTCCTGCAGCAGTTTCATCCCGCGCTCGACATTCAGCGCAGTCCGGACGCCGGGCAGGGTCAGGCCCAGTTCCACCAGGGTAATGGCGACCGCTGGCTGCATGCCGACCAGTACGGTCTGGGCATCCATGATGCTCGACAGCCCGGAGATGGTGCCGATCATTCGGCCAATGAACGAGTCGACCATGTCCAGCGCCGAAATGTCGATCAGTACGCCACGGGCTGAGGTTCTGCTGATGCGCTCGGACAGGTCGTCCTGCAAGGTCAGGGCCAGTTGATCATGCATGTCGACCTGAATGGTCACCAGCAGAAAGTCGCCCATCTGCAATATGGGAATACGTTCCATGGGCTCAGCCCGCCTTGCCGACAGTCAATCCCAGGCGGGTCAGGGCCAGCTTCAGGGCATCGGCCAGGTTGGCTTTGGTCACCACGCCTTGCAGGTCCAGGCCCAAGTGCACGATGGTCTGGGCGATCTGTGGGCGCACGCCACTGATGATGCAATCGGCACCCATCAGGCGAATCGCGGTCACGGTTTTGAGCAGGTGCTGGGCCACCAGCGTATCGACAGTCGGTACGCCGGTGATGTCGATAATGGCGATTTCCGAACCGGTGTCGACGATTCGTTGCAGCAGCGACTCCATCACCACCTGGGTGCGTTGCGAATCGAGGGTGCCGATCATCGGCAGGGCCAGTACACCGTCCCAGAGCTTGACCACCGGGGTCGACAGCTCGAGCAACTCTTCCTGCTGGCGCTTGATCACCGCTTCCCGGGACTTCTGGAAGGTACGAATGGTGTGCATGCCCAAGGCGTCGAGCAGTTGGGAGACTTCCCAGAGCTGTTCGGCCAGCAATGCCGGGCTGTCCTGGTAATGATTTTGCAGCAGGGCGAACACCGGGCCCTTGAGGGAAAAGATGAAACTGGCGGTCTGGTGCGAATCCTGGCCGAGCAGGGCGCGGCTGTGGGAGAGCTTTTCGAGGAACTGCCGAATCGCGTCCCAGCCCGGCGCTGCCACGTTCTGTCCATTGCCCTCCTGCAGTCCGCTAACCAGTAGTTGCAGGAACTCCGAGGTCTGCTGCCTCAGGTCCGCGTCTTTGAGATTGCGTGTGGCCCCACTGTTTTCCAGGCTTTTGGACCATTCGGCAATCAGTTGCGCCTGGCTTTTGTTCATCGCATCGAGAGTGCTGGTTTGCAGTGCCGCCATGAGACTTTAACTCCTTGAAAGTGTGGGCCCGGTTGCCAAAAAACGGCCGGCGCAATGCAGTGACATTTGCCGGATGAAATAGTTGTTCGTTTTTTGCAGGAATTTGAATTTGCTCACAGCAACTGTAGGAGCTTGTGAAGCCTGCGATCTGTTTTTTTTAGTCTTTCGCAGGCGCAAAGGGCTGTTTCCAGTGAAGATGTTCAGTCGCCAGAAAAAAAAAAGCCGCCAGAACAGGCGGCTGTTTTAGTGCAGGGGGACGCTACTTGTCCGGGTGGGCGGCCTGGAGCTTTTTCGCCATGGCCAGGTGTTTCTCCAGCGCAGGCAGCATTTTTTGCGCAAAGGCCTTGAGTTCGGTGGCGCCCTTGGTCTTGTCGTCGGTCACCGTGTTGGCTTCCTTCTTGAACAACTCGATAGTGTCTTCGTGGGCTTTGACCTGGTTGTTGGCGTAGGCCGAATCGAAGGACTCGTCGCGCATGTCGAGTAGCTTCTCCTTGGCCTGCTTAACCAGAGTCGTGGTATCCGGAACCTCGATATCGTGCTTTTTCGCCAGGGTCGCCAGTTCATCGTTGGCCTTGGAATGATCGGTGATCATCATGTTGGCGAATGCCTTGATGTCGGCCGACTGGCTTTTTTCCAGGGCCAGGCGGCTAGTTTCGATTTCCGCGATGCCACCGGCGGCGGCATTGTCGACGAAGTCATTGGAAGTGGCAGCAAAAGCGCTGCCCATGCTGGTGCTCAGGGCGACAGCCAGGGCGAGGTGGCGCAAGTTGAATCCGTCCATTGGTCATTCTCCACACAGGTTTTTATGGCCGATCGATTGATCGTTATGCTGTGGAGGCGTTTTTACCGGTAAAGGTTTTATCGCATTTGCGACAGGACGACGAACGGAGGCCGCTGGTCTGACAGGTGGTCGACAGAACCGGCTAACCAAGGCCATTCTGATAGTTGGTGAACGCAATTGATCGCGTTTCGCTGCCGATCAACAAACGGAGGTGTTCCATGCCGGTGACCCATGACCTTTATCAGGATTTACGCTGCACGAAGGAAGAGATCCAGCAAAAACGCACCAAGGATCCGTTACTGGATTCACTGCTGAACAAGTATTCCCAGGCCGATGCCGACGTGGTCAAGGCCGAGACCGCGACATCGGACGCCCCCAGCGATGACGCGCTGAAAAAACTCAAGGAAAAGCGCTTGCAGGTCAAGGACAAGATCGTCCAGCAACTCCAGGCCAGCTCCTGACGTTAAGTCATCTGCCGCCGACGGCTGGTGACTGAAAAGTTGGAACGGCGATCAAAACCGGCACCTCGAATGTTCAGAGACGCAATTTTACGGCTCTATGCGAGGTGCCCCATGACCGACCCCAAATTCCCCAGCGAACAAACCGGTGGCTACGACCCGATGCCCACCCATCCCGAACCCTTGAGCCCGCAGCACACCACGGTCAATCCCGAGGAGGAGCCGGGCATCGATGAATTGCCGGAGGATGAAGGTAACGAACCCTCGTAGGCGCCGGCTTGCCGGCGATGGCGTCACTACGGGCGTTGCTTTACTGCAACGCCTTACTCAAAGGCAACCGCACCATGTACCTTGCCTTGAGTGAACCGAAATACAACCAGTCTCCGTACTCACGCACGGTGGTGACTGGCGAGTAATTGTCACTGCCGGCATCCTGCAAATTGGCAATCACCTTGCCCTCAAGGTCCAGGCCGAGGGCAAAGGCACGTTTCTCGACGGGCTTGGGCAGCACGGTCATCGCCCGTACGATCATCTTGCGTACGAAGGGATGCGCTGCAGTGGCGTCGAGTAGCGCATTGCGCGGGGCATACAGCGCCACCCAGAAACGGTCATGACCGTTGAACGACAGGTTGTCTGGCAGGCCAGGCAGGTTATCGATGAACAGATCATGGGTGCCCGCCTTCGGCCCGCTGAGCCAGTAGCGGCTGATGCGATAGGCGCCGGTTTCATTGACCAGCACGAACGCATCTTCCGGGCCCAGGGTCACGCCATTGGCGAACTGCAGTTTATCCAGCAGGACCGAGGTTTTGCCGGTCTGGAAGTCGTAGCGCAGCAAACGGCCGTCACCGCCGTGCTCGAGGATGGCTTCGCCGTCGTGGCCATAGCCGAAGCGGCTGGAGGCATCGCTGAAGTAGGCGTAGTGACCGGGCTTGTCGATGGCCACGTCGTCGGTGAAACCGAACGGCACGCCGCCGGCCTCGGTGCTCAGCGCGACCAACTGCCCCTGGGCATCCAGCGACAACAAGCCTTTGACCGCATCGGCGATCACCAGCAAACCATTGGGATGTCGGGCCAGGCCCAGCGGTCGGCCGCCGGTATCGGTCAGGACCTTGGTGCTCTTGCCGTCCAGGCTGGTGCGGATCAGGCGGCCGTCGTGCAGGCCAGTGAGCAATGTGTCGCCCTCCAGCAGCAAGGCTTCCGGCCCGTCGATGTCGGCCGCGCCAACGCGCTCCACGGCTTTGAGGCGCTGGTTGTCGGCGTACGCTCCGGTGCTGAGGGAGGGCGCCGGTTGCGGCGTCCAGGCCACTGGCTTGACCTTGGTCGGCATCAGCAGCAGGAAGCCGCCGATGGCGATGAACACCGGTAATACGATGTGTCGCCACTTCACGCGCTGACTCCGTTGAGGTGTTGGTGCGCCATTTCGCGCAAGGCCAGCATGGAAGCTGCGGATTCGTGATCGATTCGGCGCTTGAGCAGCAGCCGGTTGGCAATCCGCATCGCCAGGCCGCTGAACTGGTAGTGCAAGGTGCGCACAAACCGGGTGCTGTCACCCTCGGCTTCGCACTCGTAAGTCAGCAGCAGCGACAGGCCATGATCACCTTGCGCCCGCGCGCACCAGCGCCGTCCGGGCAGGTACTGCGTCACCTCCCAGCTCAGGTGCCCATCGCGCCCGCCGGCGCGGATGTCTTCCTCGAAGCGCGCCCCGGCATGTAACGGGCCTTTCGGCCCATCGATGCGCAGCGATGACGGATGCCACTGCGGCCAAAGGGCGACGGTGCTGGCGTAGGCAAGCACGGCGATCGGGGGCGCGGCGACGACGGTCTGGTGCTGCATGCGGGTCATGGGCGTTCTCGTCGGGTCGAGGGGTTCAGGCTCCCAATAGAGGGTGCCGAACAGATAGTCCATCAGTGGGAAAACGATGTTGAAATTACGCTCCTGCATCAACTCGCGACGGTGATGCAGTTCATGCAGGCGACGCATCTGGCGGATCCACGGCAACCGCGTGAGCGGGTTGTGCGGCGGCAAGTGCTCGCAGGCGTGAAACACCTCGTAGGCCAAATATCCGAGGACCAGGCAGCCGCCGACCAACCCGGCGACGTTGGCATCCAGTTGCTTGAGCAACCACCACAGGGGCAGGGTGATGACGAGGGTGTGCAGCACGATCAGCCACGCCGGGAACAGGATCACCCGCCAGTCGCGGGCGCTGTTGTAGGTCATGTGGCCGGGGGCGAAAAAACTGTGATGGTCGCCGGCATGGCGGGCATAAAACAGCCGGGCGTATGGTTTTTTATGATGTCCCAGATGACGATGCACCAGATACACCCCAAGGTTGCAGAACAACAGGGTTACAGGCACAGCCAGCCATTGCAGAGGCAGTACCTGATGCACGGTGCTCCAGAAAACACTGATGGCCAGCACTCCGAAGAACAGGACAAAGGCGCCGTGCAGCCAGGGGTTGTAGAGGGGATGAATGTCGGCACGGTAGCGGCTGCGGAATGCTTCGGTGGTCTGCCTCACTGCAATCACCTGACGTTACTGTTCTCTCCTGCAGATTAGTCGATTCCGGCGTGTTGATTGCGCTAACCTGGACGACACAACGGCCATGCTCCGGTGCGCAGCGCATTCAGCTCAGCGGGTCCCAGCGTTGCGACCAGTCCTCGTGCGAGTCGATGACCTCGCGCAGCAGGTCGAAGGCCCGTTGCAAGGTGGGTGAGTCGCGGTCGCGGGAGTAGACCAGATAGGTCGGGTAACTGAACTCGGGCGCCCGGGGCACACGTTCCAGCACGCCGCTTTGCAGATAACTCTGCACGACGCGGGTACGGAAATAGCCGCTGCCGCCGTTCTCGAGGATGTACTGCAAGCCCAGCGGGCCGAGATTGAAGCTCAGCGCCGCCTTGGCTTTTTCCGGCAGGGCGGCGTCATGCCGGCGCCGGAAGTCCGCTCCCCAGTCGATGTACACGTAGGGATCGGGCCGTTCGACTGAGCGCACCAGGATGAGCTTTTCTTCGAGAATTTGCTCGACCTGCAGCCGTGGCCAGTATTCGGGTTGGTAGACCAGTGCTGCATCCAGAACCCCCAGCTCCAGTTGCCGCAACAGGTTTTCACCGTCACGGATTTCCATGCGCAAGGCATGGCTGGGTATTTTCTCACGCAATTGGCCGGCCCAGCCGAGCATCAGCGGGTTGCACAGGCTGACCTCGCCGCCGATGTGCAGCACGTCACGCAGACCCTCGGGCAACGGCAGATCCCGGCGCGCGGCTTCCCAGGTTTCGACCAGTTGATTGGCATACACCACGAAGGCTTCACCATTGGCTGTCAGGCGCGCCCCGGCGCGATTGCGCACAAACAGTGTGCTGCCCAGCTGGCTTTCCAGTTTCTGCACCCGCGCGGTTATCGCGGTCTGGGTCACGTGGAGTTTTTCAGCGGCCGCGGCAAGGCTGCCGTGGCGGACGATTTCGAGGAAGGTGCGGGCGAGGTCGATGTCCATGGGCTGGCCGGTGTGGGGTGTGCAGGCATTGTAAGAGTATTTCTAGGCTGGAAAACGACGAATCCCGCCATTAGGGCGGGATTCGTTTGCCAGCGTACGTGCCCCCGGGAACCGGGAGCGGCATGCTTAGGCCGGGAACAGCTCGGACAGTTTCATTGCCAGCATCATGTCGCCTTCAGCGCGCAGTTTGCCGCCCATGAACGCTTGCATGCCGTCGGTTTCGCCGCTGACGATGCCTTCCAGGGTTTCGCCGTCCATCACCAGAGTGACCTGTGCGTCCGGGTTTTCGCCTTCTTGCAGCTCACAGGTGCTGTCCTTGACGATCAGCGAGAAGTTCTTGGTGTCGTCGATGCGGAAACCGAAGACCAGGTCCAGGCCGGCAGCAGCGGCTGGGTTGAACTTGGCTTTCATTGCTTGTACGGCATCAGCTACGGAGGTCATGGTTCGATCCTTTCTTGAGTTATTAGAGCTGAGTGGTTACAGCCAGGGTCACAATAATCCGGACTCAGCGAAACGTGATGAGTTCCGGGGCCTTCAGCAGTTGCAGGTGCGCATGACTGTTGAAGGAAGCCAGGGCCACTTCGCGACCACGGAACTTCAGGTGGTTGAGCGAAGTGTTGACGATTTGCCAATTCAATTCAAAAGCCTGCCGTGCAGGCATTTGCGTGATCAGGTGGAGCAGGGCGGTGATGGTCCCGCCGGAAGTGAACACGGCGATTTTCTGGGTGTTGTCGGCCTGGTCGAGGATTCGATGCAGTCCGGCCTGGACGCGCTCGACAAAACCCAACCAGCTTTCCAGGCCCGGCGTGTCGTAGGTACCGGCGAGCCAGCGCTCGATGATCAGGGCGAAGATGCGCTGGAACTCGGCACGGTTGTGCGCCGCGTTGCGCAGAACGTTCAAGGCTTCAGGTTCGTCGGGCAGCATCGCCGGGAGCAGGGCGCGAATCACCGCATCGGCATCGAACTCGTTGAAGGCCGAATCGGTCTCCAGGATCGGCACCGGCAGGCCCACCGCCGCGAATTGCTCCAGCGCGCTGGTGGCCGTGTGTTGCTGGCGGCGCAGGTCGCCCGCCAGGCAGCGATCGAAGCTGATACCGAGTTCGGCCAGGTGTCGACCAAGGATTTCTGCCTGACGAATACCGTTGGGCGACAGGACGTCATAGTCGTCTGCACCGAAGGAGGCCTGGCCATGTCGAATCAAGTAGATGCTGCCCACGTCCGCGTCGTCCCGGTACGTTGAAGGTTTGGCGAGGTTATGAGGATGGCGGTGAGCTGTCAATGAAAAAACATACGCTTGTTTGAAATGCTCGTTACAGGCCTGTTGCCAGAGGTTTCACGACTGGTCGCAAGGCCGGTGCATGGGTATGCTGGAGGTATCCCGCGCGTTCCAGCCGCGCATTGTTTAAGGAGTCCCTGTGGAGTTTTTGTCCGAGTACGCCATTTTCCTGGCCAAGACCGTGACCCTGGTGATCGCCATTCTGGTGGTCCTGGCCAGCTTTGCGGCGTTGCGCAGCAAGGGGCGGCGCAAGTCGTCGGGCCAGTTGCAGGTCAGCAAGCTCAATGATTTCTACAAAGGGCTGCGCGAGCGCCTGGAGCAAACCCTGCTCGACAAGGAGCAGCTCAAGGCCCTGCGCAAGTCCCAGAGTAAAACCGAGAAAAAACAGAAGAAGAAGCCCGAGGCCAAGCCCCGGGTGTTCGTGCTGGATTTCAACGGCGACATCAAGGCTTCAGCCACCGAAAGCCTGCGCCACGAAATCACCGCCTTGCTGACCCTGGCCACACCGAAGGACGAAGTGGTACTGCGTCTGGAAAGCGGCGGCGGCATGGTCCACAGCTACGGCCTGGCGTCCTCGCAGCTGGCGCGTATCCGTGAGGCCGGCGTGCCCCTGACCGTGTGCATCGACAAGGTCGCCGCCAGCGGTGGCTACATGATGGCGTGCATCGGTCAGAAGATCATCAGTGCGCCGTTCGCGATCCTCGGCTCGATCGGTGTGGTGGCGCAGTTGCCCAACGTCAATCGCCTGCTGAAAAAACACGATATCGACTTCGAAGTCCTCACCGCCGGCGAGTACAAGCGCACCTTGACGGTATTCGGCGAAAACACCGAAAAGGGCCGGGAAAAGTTTCAGGAAGACCTGGACATCACCCATCAACTGTTCAAGAACTTCGTGTCCCGCTATCGCCCGCAACTGGCGATCGACGAAGTGGCGACCGGTGAAATCTGGCTCGGCGTCGCGGCGCTCGACAAGCAACTGGTGGACGAGCTCAAGACCAGCGACGAGTACCTCGCCGAGCGCGCAAAGCAGTCCGAGCTTTATCACTTGCACTATGCCGAGCGCAAAAGCCTGCCGGAACGTATCGGCATGGCGGCCAGTGGCTCGGTCGATCGCGTCCTGCTCAGTTGGTGGAGCCGGTTGACCCAGCAACGCTTCTGGTAACGGCAAGCAGGCGTGCGAAGGCGCCACTGCGACGTGAAACACATTGAGACCGGGTAAATCCCGGTTTCTTTGTTCTGGAGGGGCGGTTTCTTTCTGCTCTGCTGATTTTTTCCTCGCCGGTTCAGGATCTTTCCGACTTCCCGCCGACTCGGGCAGGTTTACTGTCGTCATTCATTTATGACTGCAATGGACTGCCCATGAATACCCCCGTACCTGACCCGACCCTCAGCGCTGTCGCGGCTCCCGCGCCCCGGATGCGTGACGAACTGCAGACAGCCTTCAACAGCTCGATGCCACAAACCCCCGCCGATTTTGCGAAGCAACTGTTCCATGAAAAATGGGGGCGCTACATTGATCCGCAAACAGCCGTGCTGGTCACGCTTGATTACAACTACCAGGGCCATCCGCCACAGGATGGCATCCATCAAGGTCAAATATTCAAATCCCAGACCCTGATCCAGGCGTTGCTGGGCAATTACCAGAAGGTCGGTGACGACCGCTTCGGTGAAAACGCTTTCGGCCTGGTCACCCCGCACGACATCGGGCCTTCGGTGCGGATTGTCGAGCACGTTGACGAGTTCGCCCTGCGCGGCAGCGGCAATCACAGCACCTATGAAGGCATCTATCGCCGCACCGTGCCGCAAACCTACGGACCACAAACACAAATCGCCCTGAGGCCCGCGGACTTCAAGCACTGGGTCTGGACCCTGGAACTCAAGGATCTGTATCAGGCGTACCTTGACCGAGCCTGGCCATCGGATACGGCAATTACCGCCAGCCATGCCTATGCGCTGCGAACTTCGGTCAAGGCCGCGTTTGTCATGAATGCGTTTTTGCAGCGCCACGAAAACAGTCTGAGCCAGAAGGGCCTGGAACTGGCCCTGCAAGCCGCGGGATTACCGGCTGGTCAAACCTGGGACAAATTGACGTTCGAACAGATGCAGGCAGCGACCCGTATGCCCAACTCGATCATGGCCGGGCGGCTTGAGGTGTATCGCTACACCGCAACGGATATCTGGACATACCGCGAGCGCAATGGCTCGAGAATTCTGTTCTACATACCCGGCAATTCATCACCCTTTCACGAGTTTTCGGACGCCGCACAAATGCAACGCTGGGTGGTGGCGCAGGGCAGGTCCGAAGACACCAGGCACACCGTGGCGCAGCACTATGCCGAAAACGATCGTACGGATGGCAATTTTCATGCCGGGGTACTGACCGCGCTGGAAGCGATGGCTCAATACCCGGACACTCACTGGCTGACAAAAACCGCCGGCTGGTTCAACAACGACGGGCCTTGGGATCCGGCCGAGTACATAGGCTTCGAGCAGGCTGGCGCGGCCACTGATCCCTTCGCGCAACTGGTGCTCTGCATGAAGCGCGCCGCGCAGGCAGGGGTGGAAACCATTCGTGACGACGCCCAGGTCAACCGTGACAACTTGAGTGCCTTCGTCGAGCCGCTTGTGCAATGGATCAACCGCTTCGGTGCCTTGGCGTTGTTTGTGCCGGGCGGTGAGGGCTTGCTCGCGCTGGCCGGGCTGATTGATGCCGGCTACGGACTGGATCAGGCCGTGAATGGTAAAACTGCCAATGAGCGATCCGAGGGCGTTACGCGCACGGTGTTCGGCTTGCTCAATGCGCTGCCGATGGCTGGCGGCGCGGCTTTGGTAGAGCGCGAGGCAGCTGACATCGACGACTTGGCTAAACCGCCACGGGGCCCGGGCGAAACCGAGGCAGTGTCGCCAGTGGTGGAACCCGCCCGGCCATCGGCTGTTCCCGTTCCGACCCGGGTGGCGCTCCTGCGTGGCATCGGCCCGTCGGTGGCTTCATTCAGTGATGAAATGCTGGCGCAAATCGCCAAGGTCAGCGCGGTCGACGACGACATGCTGCGCCTGATGCAGCAAGGGCGCCCACCGACGCCTTTGCTGGCCGATACGATCAGCCGCTTCAGGATCGATCAGGAGCTTGGCCTGGCCGGTCAACCCGAGCTTTTCGATAGCCGTTATCGATTGCTCCAGCAATCAGGGAATGAATGGGTCCGGTTGTTTCAACAGCAATACCCTGGGTTGCCGACAGGAGCGATCGAACAAATGCTCGATCGCTATGGAGTGGATATTGGCACGGCGCCCGATGTAAGCGAGGCCAGGCACGTGTTCAAGCGCCTGGACAGCAAGGCCCGCCAGTATCAGCAGCACGTGCGGCTCAATCGCGCCTATGAGGGGCTGTACTTGCGTTCGGTGCTCAACCCGGAGTCGGACACACTGGCCTTGCATTCACTGGATAATCTACCCGGTTGGCCACAAAGTCTGCGAATCGACCTCCTCGACGAGTCGACCAGCGGGCGGGTACTGGACCGTATCGGAGCTCCCGTTACAACGGATGTCCGACAGTTGATAAAGAGCGAAAAGCACTATCGGCTCCGGGACCGGAAAACCGACTTGTATACGGCGCTGCTCGGCTTGTTGTCGGACGATGAACGTTCGGCGTTGCAATTGACATCACGTGATCCGGCAAGTGAACTGCGACTCAAGCTCGCTGATCGGGCAATGTCCAGAAGTGATTACATGCAAGGGTTGCAGCGCATGGATAGCAAGCTGCCGTTCAAGCCCCAAGGGCTCAGGGGAGGTGGCTTTCCGCAGACAGCCCAGGGCGAATCGATGAACCATGAAATGATGAGGTTGCAACTCAAGGAGGTTTATCCCGAGTTTTCCAGTGCCGATGCCGATCAGGTATTGCAACGGGCAGGTGCTGGCGCTCAGGCCCACATCGATGGGTTGAAGCAGCAACTCCAGCAGTTGCACACCGACTTGAGCAGTTGGGTCGATCAGGCCACAAACGACGCCGCCGACATGGACATTGATTTTCTGGTTCCCGGCGAAGAAGGAACGCAAGGGCTGACCCAGGCGCAGATCTCAGCCCGTAATGTGGCGATGCTGCAGGAAGTGATCAGGTACGAGGTCGAGACCCGAACCGAACTGGCAGATGAAATGATCGCCATCTGGCAAAAGCGAGACCCGGAGCAGGGCAGCCACTATTCAGGCTCTCACTTGACGGGGTTCAGGATGGAAATGGACTTTGAAGACTTCCATCGATTGCCCACGCTCAATGTTCGCCTCTTGGATGTGAGCGAGTTAACGATGCAAGGTTTTCACCTGTTCGAACGTGAAAGCCTGAATGGCTTCCTGGAGTCTTTTCCTAATCTGCGCACTTTGAATCTGCAAGGCTTCGATCTTCGACTGCCGAACATTGATGGCGAACTGGAAAGTTCGTTGCCTCCCGCCATTGCGCAGTTGCGTCATCTCACTTCGCTGAATCTGCAAAGTACCGAAATGCGATTGAGGGAGAGCACGGCTGGGCAGTTTTGTGAGTTGGTTCAGTTGCAGACACTCAATTTGAGTGAAAACCCGCTAATGGTACCGCCAGTAGTGCTGGGAATGAATGAGCTGCGTTCGCTGAACCTGAGAAACACGCGGATCAGCGCATGTCCGCTTATCAGCATGGATCAGCCGTATCTGAATCGGCTGGACTTGCGGGCTAACCGGATAACCCGGGTGCCTCCCGCCGTCATCAACCAGGCCATCAGCCGTGACCGCGTTCTCTTGCAGGGCAATCCGTTGAGCGACGAAGATACGTTGTTGCGAATCGTGGAGCACCGCAAGCGCACCGGAATCAATCTGTGGTTGAGTGACCTTGGCCTCTCCCACGGCAACGTTGTTGATTGGTTGCGCGAGGGCAGCGAAGAACAGCGGCAGGCCAGACGATTGATCTGGGAGCGTTTGGCAGCAAGACCGCAGGGCGAGCGCTTTTTAAGAGTGCTGGATGGCCTGGTATTGACCGCGGATTTCCGGGTGGATTATCTGTCGCTGCAGGCGCGGGTCTGGCAACTGCTCGGCCAGGCAGATGCTTCTGAGCAGCTTTGGGCGAGACTGACTCAAGATGTCGAGGTGGCGGAGATGGATGCGGACAATCCGTTTGCGATATTCGCGGCGCTGGAGGAACGCGCCAGGCTTTACCGGGACTGGGTAGCGCTGGGGCAACCGTTTCCGATAGAGCACTGAACCGGCGTTGTGCCCGACAGCCTGCATGACAGGCAACTACTGAACGAAGCCTTGACCCGTTGCGGGTCAAGGCTTCGTTTGATCAGCGGCGACGGAACAGCGGCAGCGGTTCGTCGGTTGCGGCCTGATAGGTCACGGAGAAATCCTTGAGACCTTCCAGTGCTTCGTACGGATCTTTATCCGGGCGGACGGCAAAGGCGTCGAAACCGCAGCGATGCATGTAGAACAACTGGTCGCGCAACACATCGCCAATGGCCCGCAGTTCGCCTTTGAACCCATAACGGTCACGCAACAGGCGGGCATTGGAGTAGTTGCGACCATCGGTGAATGCCGGGAAGTTCAAGGCGATAACCTTGAATTGCTCCACGTCATCGCCGATTTCCTCGGCTTCTTCATCGGCATCCAGCCACACGCCCAGCCCGCCATCGCGGGCCTGGAGCATGCGGCTGTGTTCGCGCCACAACTTCAACGGCACGATCAGGTCGTCGCAGTTGCTGATCTCGTCGATATTGAAGTCCTTGGGCAGCAGGTGCCAGGTTTCGTCGACGACTTCGTTGTTCTTAATGATTCGCTGCATAGACGCGTTCCTTGAAGAGGTCGATGCCAATACGCTGATAGGTGTCGATGAAGCGCTCGTCTTCGGTACGTTGTTCGATGTACACATCGATCAGCTTCTCGATCACGTCAGGCATGGCTTCCTGGGCGAAGGACGGGCCGAGGATCTTGCCCAGGCTGGCGTCGCGGCTGGCGCTGCCGCCGAGGGAAACCTGATAGAACTCTTCGCCTTTCTTGTCCACGCCGAGAATGCCGATATGGCCGACGTGGTGGTGACCACAGGCGTTCATGCAACCGGAAATGTTCAGGTCCAGTTCACCGATGTCGAACAGGTAGTCCAGGTCATCGAAACGACGCTGGATCGATTCGGCGATCGGGATCGACTTGGCGTTGGCCAGGGAGCAGAAGTCGCCACCCGGGCAGCAGATGATGTCGGTGAGCAGGCCGATGTTCGGCGTGGCAAAGCCTTTCTCGCGCAACTCGCCCCACAGGGTGAACAGCTTGTCCTGCTCGACGTCGGCCAGGATGATGTTCTGCTCGTGGGAGGTGCGCAGTTGACCGAAGCTGTAACGGTCGGCCAGGTCGGCCACGGCGTCGAGCTGCTTGTCGGTGATGTCGCCCGGTGCAACGCCGGTCGGCTTCAGGGACAGGGTGACTGCGACATAACCCGGCTTCTTGTGGGCCAGGGTGTTGCGCGTGCGCCAGCGGGCGAAGCCCGGGTGTTCCTTGTCGAGCTCGGCCAGAGCGGCGGTCTGGTTGTCCAGGGCCTTGTAGTCCGGGTCGACGAAGTGTTTGGCGACGCGCTGGACTTCGGCTTGGGTCAACGTGGTCTGGCCACCGCGCAGGTGCTCCATTTCCGCGTCGACTTTCTCGGCGAAGACTTCAGGCGTCAGCGCCTTGACCAGAATCTTGATCCGCGCCTTGTACTTGTTGTCGCGACGGCCATAACGGTTGTAGACCCGCAGGATGGCGTCGAGGTAGCTCAACAGGTGTTCCCAGGGCAGGAACTCATTGATGAACGCACCCACGACCGGCGTACGGCCCAGGCCACCGCCGACCAGTACACGGAAACCCAGTTCGCCGGCGGCGTTGTGCACAGGCTCCAGGCCGATGTCGTGGACTTCGATGGCGGCGCGGTCAGCGCTTGAACCGTTCACGGCAATCTTGAACTTGCGCGGCAGGTAGGCGAATTCCGGGTGGAAGGTGGTCCACTGGCGGACGATCTCGCACCATGGGCGCGGGTCGATCAGTTCGTCGGCGGCGACGCCGGCAAACTGGTCGGTGGTAACGTTGCGCAGGCAGTTGCCGCTGGTCTGGATTGCATGCATCTGCACGGTGGCCAGTTCAGCCAGGATGTCTGGAATGTCTTCCACCGCCGGCCAGTTGAACTGCACGTTCTGACGGGTACTGATGTGGGCATAGCCCTTGTCGTAGTCGCGGGCAATTTTGGCCATCATGCGTATCTGTCGCGAGGTCAGCTGGCCGTAAGGCACGGCAACCCGCAACATCGGCGCGAAACGCTGGATATACAGGCCATTTTGCAGGCGCAGGGGGCGGAATTCTTCTTCGCTCAGCTCACCTGCCAGATAGCGTCGGGTCTGATCACGGAACTGCTTGACGCGGTCCTCGATGATTCGCTGATCGTATTCGTCGTATACGTACATATAAGTCCTGTTCTCAGGCTGGGTCGCTCGGATACAGCTGCGTTTTTGTGCTTGCCGGAGTCCGATAAAACCTCTGCAATTCTGCGCGCACGGCCGCGCACTCCCTTCGGAGCCGGGGCAAGATACCAGTTTGCAGTTATGCGCAAAAGTGATGTTTAAGAATATGTAAAGAACCAAATCGCCTAATGGATATCGTCGTTGCATTACCCTTGTTTGTGGTGAGGGCAATCGTCGTCTTTACTGTGATCGAGTCTTTATGCAATCACCGATAAAACCGACAAGAGGCGATGCAATGAGCAACCCAACCAAAGCACAAAAAAGCGATAGCACGGTCGATGCCTGGGCGATTTTGTTTCTGATCATTCTGGTCGTGGGGACAGCGGTTTTCTGGGTCAGCCATCAATAAATGACCCCCGTCCGGGCCCGGCGATGACGATTGGCGGACAAAAGCCGGAATAAACACCGCTCTGGGAATGTTCACTGGCCATAGTGCGCAGCGAATTTACCAGGGGCTCGGACGGCCGAATGTCGAAACCTCTGTGGGGGATCGAACGGGGCGTTACCCGTTCAACCTGCAGAGGCTGATGCGCTGAGCCGTTTCAGACCCCGGCCAGCAACAGCACAAGCTTGACGATGCCAAAGAGCGTCAGCGCAAACACTGCCGTGAACAGTATGCCCAACAGCACGAAATGACTGGGTTTTCCGTGTGTGAAGTCCCGGGCCCGGTTCTTCCCGCTCTGTACCCCAAAGGCGGCCGCCAGGACGCTGTGCAGCATTTGCCAGAAAGTTGGCGGTTTATTGTCGGCTGGATCGTCCATATATCCCTCATTGTGCGCGTGACTCAGGCAAGCATAGACAAGCCGCGGAAAAAAGATCACAGGCTGTGACACCCGCCATAGATATATACCACCTGGAGTCGCGGACCTGCTGATTGACTGATGCCTTATCCAATCGCATCAGGTATTGCTAAATGAATGGGACGTCATCGGCCACGGAAAAAGGCCTGCACAATCATTTCATCAAGAAAAAACTGCACTCGCGGATACGCCATTTCACCTCGGCAAATATCAGCGCTCTGGATCGGGCCAGAACGCCGGGAGGTCTGGCCGAAAACGCTATGCCTGACTGGTTTGAGAAAGCGACCAGCGAACAGCGCCAAAGCGTACGCGATAGTCAGACGTTGAGTCGAACGTCCAACCAGACGTTGGCGCAAACACTGACAGGACTCAAAGGGGTCACCGAATTCGCGCAACCTTTGCTCGAGGCAGCGCTGAGAAAAAGGTTCGGGTTGACCGTGGATGTCACGCAGACCTGGTTCTATCAGAGGATTCTCAGCGACGATCTCGCCACCAACCAGACACTGCTGGAGTTGGCGCTGCGCAATTTTGCAGACGGCCAACCGTTCGATGACGAAGACGTCATTGCAGAGCGGGGTGCTCTGGTTCCCTATTTGGAGGTCGGTAAGGGGCCTTATGGTTGGAACCGCCCGCAAAAGGGGCCGTCAACCCGTTACCGGATCAAGAAGCTCTCGATAAAACCCGCCGATTTCGCCGCCCTCTGCCGTGAGCTGGACATCGGCAAGCGCTACCAGGATCACTTGACGGCGATGTTTGAAGCCGCGGAGCGGGTTTCTACCGTACGAGACCAAACGATCCAGGCGTGGAAGGACAGCCTGCGCGTGCATGCCCATATCGCCCATCTCAAGTCGCTGATCACTTCGTCGGCTTACAACACTTTGCTGGCAGTGCTCAACGGCGACGCATCGCCGACCCTCGACGGTGAGCGCGTCACGTGCAGCCAATTGCACGTGCTGGGTTCGCCTGTCAGTGAATTGTTTGTCATTGGCGCAAGCCGGCGCAAAAACAAAAAGATCGATCTCAGCTGGACGAATCCAGGGGTAAACCTGATTGACGTCCTGACCTACGAAGATTCGCGAATCATAGTGTGCATTCCTGGCGATCCGCTGGCGCCGGTCATGGAGTACGCCTCGCTCAAGGCATTTGAAAATGACTTGTGCTACCGGCTGCGCGATGCGGCCTATCAGCGCGCGTTCCTCAGGTTGATTCCCCACGGCGATGCGGGGAAGTTTCTGCGCAAGATCAGCACGGCGCTGCAAACGCTCAAATGGAGCCCTGACTTCCCCCTCCGCCAGGAGACCCTGCTGGGGCACAGTGACGGAATCTACCAACATGCCTACCGGGACGAACCGGCTCTGGACATCAGTGAGGCGTTCTTTGATACGCAGCCGTTCGGCGAGCTGTACACACGGCACCAGACTCGCCTCAAAGACACGGCCGAACAACTCGCCGTGCCGACGGCCAAGGTCGACCACGACGCCTGGCATGCAAGGATGGTCCACTATGCCGAATGGGGGCTCGACATACTCAATGTGGGCGCATTTTTTGTGCCCGGCCTGGGGGAGGTGATGATGGCCGTGATGGCCGTGCAACTAACCACGGATGTTTATCATGGGGTTGAAGCCTGGAGCATCGGCGATACCGATCAGGCCTGGAATTACCTGGGGTCGGTCGCTGCGAACCTGGCGTTTATGGCTGCGATGGGCGCGGTGGCCAGCAAAGCGCCAAAAGTGCTGTCAAACCCATTTGTCGATGGGCTGGTCAATATCAAGTTGCCGTTTGGCGATGAGCAACTGTGGCGCCCCAGCCTGGCCCCTTACAAGAGCGATGTGGTGTTGCCCGAAGGGCTCAGGCCCAACACGTCGGGGCAGTATGAATTGAACGGCAAGACCTACATCAAACTCGATGGCGATCCATACGAGAAAATTTTCGATCCGGCCTTGGGCAAGTGGCGCCTCAAGCACCCGAAGAACCCGCACGCCTATCACCCGGTGCTGGAACACAATGGTCAGGGCGCCTGGCGTCATCGCTTCGAGCGCCCCTTGGAATGGGATCGAGCGATGATGCTACGGCGCCTGGGCCACGCAACCGACGGACTTGACGTTGCAACCCTGGATAAAATCGCAGAGCTCAGTGGCATCGACGACAATGCACTGCGCAAGTTGCATACCGATAACCGGGCAATGCCATCGGTGCTCTCTGATGTCCTGGCGCAATTTCAAGCCGACCGCCAAGTCACCGAACTGATTGAGCGGGTGCGCCTGGGCGAATCAGTGCCAGACACTCTCGTTAATATTTCTTTGCCGCACGTGGTCAACATGCCGCGTTGGCCGCAGGGTCGAGTCATCGAGATTTTTGATCAGGCAAACCCGGGTCGCGCTTCATTGACTTATGGCAAAGCGTCAATCCCGACCAGGCCGGCCATCAGGATTTCAAACGCGGATGTTTCTCTCGGGAAGCTGCCGCACCGGGTGCTTTCCTCGCTGGACGAGAGTGAGATCACCGCTTTGCTAGGTGGCGAAGGCGCCCGGGTCGAGGCCGAGCGAGAGGCGGTTTTTCGACAGCAGCTGGCCGATCATTTGTCGGCCAATAAAGCCTCAATGTTTGACAGCATCGAAAAGGGCGCCAACGCAACAAAGCTGCAAACGGCTGAACTCAAGGCCTTGCAGCGCAGCTTTCCCGACTTGTCGAATGACGCGGTACAAGAACTACTTTCTCGAGCGACCACCAGAGAGCGTCTGCACTTAAAGCAAACGGCGCGACTGCCCGGCAGTCTGTTACTCAAGGCACGAGCGCGTGCGCGTCTGGCTCGCCTGAACAAGGCCATGGCCGGATTATCACTGGAGAGTATGGCGTCGGCCGACAGCCAGCGTTTGGCCCTGCATGCCTTGCAGAATCTGCCTGGCTGGCCAAAGAACCTGCGCATCGAGCTGCGCCAGGGCGACTGCGGCGGCACCTTGCTCGACAGCATCGGCAGCCCGTCGGCAACGCAGGTCAAGTACCTGGTCAAGGATGGCTATCAACATCGAAAAGCCAATCAGTTTCAGGCTTTTGACCAGCAAGAGAACGCGCTGAACAGTGTGCCGGAGCTGGGTGACAACTTTTTCTCTTCGATCATGCACGCTCTGCCCGACGCTACCCGCGAAGGGCTGGGTCTGCCCCACGTCGGGCAGAGTGTCGCGCTGCAAGAGACACTCACTGCCTACGCTACGCAGCATCGCCAGAAAATGCTCGAGACGCTGGTGCCAAACGCTGCCAGGCAACGCTTCAAACGGCCGCAGCGACTGGCCGACGCAAGGTTGGGGTACCCCTTGAGCGGAAGAGGTGCGGGCGCGTCAGTGAACCAGTCCCTGGTCGGGAGAGTGCGTGATGTTTATCCGCGTTTCTCCGATGAACAGGCGTCGCAAATGATTGAAAGGCTGATACTGGATGGGCGCACCGAATCGCAGATTGCTCACCTGTTGAATCTGCGCGCTCGTGAGTACGAGGGGCTGTGTGCAACGCTCGACCGCTGGCTGGAGACTGCGCAGGGTGAGCCACGCAATCTGCAGAATGCGGCGCAAAGTATTAAAGAAGCCTGGCAAGCCAGGGGTATCGTCGATGGCGAGGCCTCCACGATCATTTTGTTGAACGGCATCGACAGCCTGCCGGCGCTTGCCGCCGACTTCTCCCATGTGCGCCGTGTGTGCATGGATACGGACCTGTTGCTCACTCAAACCCCCGAAGCCATTTCACAAACCTTTCCCAACGTCGCAATGCTTGATCTGACTTACACGGAGTCCAACGATCTGGCACGGGTCGCCGAGGTTCTTGCCGGCCTGCCACAAGTGCGCGAACTCGCGATTTACGGGTACGGACCGTTGTTTGCCGATGGCGCGCAACAAATGATAGGTGCAATGCCGCAACTGGAGCGTTTGTACGTGCTTGGCAAGGTGAACGGGATGGATGTCAGCGCCATGACCGGTTTGCGCTCCCTGACGCTGGCCGGGGACATGGGCTGGCCGCAAGGGGTGCTGGATTTACCTGATCTGGAAGCGTTGTCCATCGAACAAACCTCGATTACAACGCTGCCGGAGGAGTTGTTTACGGGGCACGAAAATATCTGGCGCGCCCTTAAACTCAATTGGATGGCGCTGGAACCCGAGCAGTTCATGCGGACGTTCGAGCACGTATCGAGTCATCTTGCACACGTGTTTGACGTCGACGCCATGGTGCACGGCTATTGCCGCAAGACCTTGCAACGCATCCTTTCCGATGATTCGGTATTTTCCGCCAGCGTCATGCGCGAGTTGCTCGCCGAGGGCATGTCCAATCGCATGTTGGTGCAGCGTTTCACACAACTGAACCTGGAGGAGACGAGTCTGGAGCGGCAGCTGTCCCGGTGGCATCAATCATTCGCCACTGGCGATCGCTTCAACGCCTCTGTGCTGAATGCGCAGCGTATTTGCTCCGACATCAGAAGTTGTTGGCTTGCCGGTCTGCGCAAACGTTATGGCGGGGAAACTGCGCAGGTCGCTCAGCCGTCGACTTCATGGGGGGCTCCTCAGGCGCAACCGCTTCGCGCGGCGTTCCTTGATCTGGCAGGCTCGCCATTGGGCTCGTTGCCTGAGCTGCCGGCGCTGCCGACCACCGGTTTTACCCATGTGCAGGTGTTGGGTCTGTCGGACCTGCGGGTGTCGGCTGAAGATCTCAGCGGTTTTGTGCAGCACTTTCCCGAGGTGCGATCGGTGGATCTGAGCGGCAATCAATTGTCCACGATTCCCCAGGGGTTGAGCACACTGGGTCGATTGACAGAGTTGAACCTGGCGCGCAATCAACTTTCAGTCACGGCGGCGGTGCAGGCCGACTTGAATCGCCTGACCGCCCTTGAACAGTTGAACTTGCAGCTCAATCGGGTGGAATCGCTGGATGTCACCGCGATGACCCATCTGCAGACCTTGCGCCTGGGCCGCACGGGCATCAAAGAATGGCCCAATGGCGCGCTCGATCTGCCGGGGCTGCGCAAACTGGATTTGAGCCGTACGGCGATCACGACCATTCCCGAGCAGGCGCTGACCGAAGGTTTCAGTACTGTGGTCGATGTCAGCGGGTGTGCGCTGACACCCCGGGCGCGAACGGATTTGCTGGCCAGTACTTCCGCTCCCAAGGTAATGGGGATCGAGCGAACGGCATTGCTGGAGGGGCGAACCGGGGGCGAGCCGGAGTATTTTCCTGAGTTTGTGTCGCACAATCCCGCGCTATTGCTTGAAGTGCCTTCGATCACAGCCCAGGAACTACAACAAATTGCGCCAGTGGCACGGCTGATGCGACTGGATGCCCAGTTACTGGAGTCGGAGGCGACACAACGCATAGAGGCACTTTCCAGCAAGGGTATGAACGCAGAAGACGTTGATGGGCAAATCGCGGACTGGGAGCAGCAGCACCAGAATCTGGTTCAGACCCTCAACGCCTGGATCGAACAACCGCCCTATCAGGTCGGGGACTTGCGTACTTTGACTTGGGTGTCGGCGCTGGAACGGCGCCGGGCCGCCGATCAACTGCTGACGTGCTGGCGGCAAAACCTTCGCGGCGCAGCGGCGGGCGAGCATCCGGCCGGGGCCTACACCCTTGATTTTTCATCGATGCCGCTGGGAAGTTTTCCGCCATTGGCGGGTGATTTTGCCCATGTTGGCACTTTGAAAATCAACCGGGTTTATCTGAGCGAGCAAGGTTTGCAGGGACTGGTCGACGCATTCAGCCATATCCACACCCTGGAGATCGATTCCAATGGCCTGTTGAATTTGCCGGAGGCGGTTACCTCCTTTCGTCAGCTCAAAAGGCTTAGCGCGGCTCGCAACGAGATGATCAACACACTGGACTTGCAGGCTCGAGTGTCAGCCCTGACCACCCTGGAGTCATTGAATCTGGCGTCGAACGCGCTGGAGGGACTCAATGTCACGGCCCTGAGGAATCTGCGCGAGCTCGACCTGCATGAGAACAATCTGGTCGTCTGGCCGGAGGGCGCGCTGCAACTTCCCTTGCTAAGGACGCTGAATTTGAGCGAAAACATGATCGAAGTGTTGCCCGAGGGACTTCTGAGTGATGTCCCGAGCGAGCTGGTCAGGGGTATCAATCTCACGGACAACAGCCTGGATGACGATGAGCTGAATGAGATTGGCAGTTATCTGGAGCGCACCGGTCATGGCTTGGGTTATACCACCGAGAGTCTTGATCAGGCATTGCGCACTTATGAGCACGAGTTTGGTGAGGGCGAGTCCACTTCTGACGGATCGGAATACGACACGAGTGACGAAGAAGTGGTGGTCGACACGACAGGGGATGTGGCCCGGGAGCAATGGATAGATTCGACATCCAGCACAGCTGATGAACTGAGCGGGATATGGAGCAATTTCAAACAAGAGCCCGCAAGCACGGCTTTTTTCAAGATGCTTCACAAGCTGTTGGGTACACCGGAGTACAAGTTACAACCCGGCAAGCTGAGGTTACGTGTCGCGGATGTTCTCAGGGCAGCCCAGGAAGATGAAACCCTCAGGGGTGTGCTGTTTGAAATGGCCAATGTGTCTGACACCTGTCCGGACGGTTACGCCCTGGTGTTCAGTGATATCGAGGTGAAAGTCTACGAGTGCGGCATTCTGAAGGCGGCTCCAGTGCAGGACCAGGCCAATCTTTTGTTCCGGCTTGGCAGGGCCCAGTTCCGCCTCGACACAATCGAGTCGATCGCCGCAGACTTCATCAAACTGCGCAAGCGCTTGAAGCTCCATTACGATGAAGCAGAAGTGCAGTTGGCGTACCGCATTGGCCTTGCCGATCGGCTGGACCTGCCGGGGCAGTTCAGAAACATGCGCTACGAGCAGTCCTCGCATGTGACGAGGGAGATGATTGATGAGGCGTATGCCAAGGTCATCGCTGCCGAGCAGTCACAGGATCTGATCGTGGCTTTGGTGCAGCGCACCTATTGGGCGGATCTGCTCAAGAGCGAAAACCCTGAGCGGTTCATCGAACTGGAACAAGAGCGCAGCCAACGGCTGGAGGTGCTCGAGGGTCAATATCCGCAATTCAATGAGGCCTATAAGAGCGCCTTGGTGATGCTGGACATTGAAATGAAGCAAAAGGAAATGCAGGTGTTGATCGAACTATCAGGTCCGAAGATCGCCACGCTCACGCCGTGAACCTGTCATCCCGTTGATTGAAGACCCCGGGGGCAGTGTCTGGCCCCCCGGGTGTTTCGGGCAATCAATCAGTTGTCATAGCCCAGGTTCGGCGCCAGCCAGCGTTCGGTCACGCTCAACTCCTGGCCTTTACGCGACGTGTAGCTTTGCACCTGATCCTTGTCGACCTTGCCCACGGCAAAGTATTGCGCCTGCGGGTGGGCGAAGTACCAGCCGCTGACTGCTGCCGCCGGGAACATCGCATAGTGTTCGGTGAGGAACACGCCGCTGCGGCCTGCGCGCATTTCCTCGGCTTCTGGATCGAGCAGGGCGAACAACTGGGCCTTCTCGGTGTGATCGGGGCACGCCGGGTAGCCCGGGGCAGGGCGGATGCCGCTGTATTGCTCCTTGATCAGCGCCTCGTTGTCGAGCGCTTCGTCCTTGGCATAACCCCAATAGTCTTTACGCACCTGCTGGTGCAGCCACTCGGCGCAGGCCTCGGCCAGGCGGTCGGCCAGGGCCTTGACCATGATCGAGTTGTAGTCGTCGCCGGCATCCTGATAAGCCTTGGCCACTTCTTCGGCGCCGATGCCGGCGGTGGTGATGAAGCCGCCCACATAGTCGGTGACCTCACTGTCCTTGGGTGCGACGAAGTCGGCCAGGGAGAAGTTCGGCTTGCCGTCGGTCTTGATGATCTGCTGGCGCAGGTGATGCAGCTTGGCCATTGGCTTGCCGTCATCGCCGTAGAGTTCGATGTCGTCGTCATGCACCTGGTTGGCCGGCCAGAAACCGAACACCGCGCGGGCGCTGATCAGCTTTTCGTCGATCAGTTTGCGCAGCATTTCCCTTGCGTCGGTGTACAACGAGGTGGCAGCTTCACCGACCACTTCGTCCTGGAGAATGCGCGGGAACTTGCCGGCCAGGTCCCAGGAGATGAAAAACGGCGTCCAGTCGATGTACTCGGCCAGAACGTTAAGGTCGATGTTGTCCAGCACGCGGGTGCCAGTGAAGGTCGGCTTGACCGGCGTGTAGCCTGCCCAGTCGAACTGCGGCTTCTTGGCGATGGCCGCGCCATAGCTCAGGCGTTCGGTGCGGGCACTGCGGTTGGCGGTGCGCTCGCGAACGTCGATGTAGTCCAGGCGGGTTTTCTCGACAAAACCGGCCTTGAGTTCCTTGGACAGCAACTGGGTTGCCACGCCGACAGCGCGGGAGGCGTCGGTGACGTAGATCACCGCGTCATTGCTGTATTTGGGTTCGATCTTCACCGCCGTGTGCGCCTTGGAGGTGGTCGCGCCGCCGATCATCAGCGGCAGGTGGAAGTCCTGGCGCTGCATTTCCCGGGCGACGTGGACCATCTCATCCAGGGACGGCGTGATCAGCCCGGACAGGCCGATGATGTCGCACTTCTGCTCCTTGGCCACCTGCAGGATCTTTTCCGCCGGCACCATCACGCCCAGGTCGACGATGTCGTAACCGTTGCAACCGAGCACGACGCCGACGATGTTCTTGCCGATGTCATGCACGTCGCCCTTGACGGTGGCCATGAGGATCTTGCCCTTGGCTTCTGGCTTGTCGCCTTTTTCCAGTTCGATGAACGGGATCAGGTGCGCCACGGCCTGCTTCATCACCCGGGCGGACTTGACCACCTGCGGCAGGAACATTTTGCCGGCGCCGAACAGGTCGCCGACGATGTTCATGCCGGACATCAGCGGGCCTTCGATCACTTCGATCGGGCGGGCGAAGGACTGACGGGATTCTTCGGTGTCTTCGACGATGTGGGTGGTGATGCCCTTGACCAGTGCGTGCTCCAGGCGCTTGTTGACGTCCCAGTTGCGCCACTCTTCGGTCTCTGCTTCCTTGACGCTGCCGTCGCCTTTGTACTTGTCGGCGATGGCGAGGAGGGCGTCGGTGCCTTCCGGGGTACGGTTGAGGATCACGTCTTCCACGGCGTCGCGCAGTTCTGCCGGGATCTGGTCGTAGATCTCCAGTTGCCCGGCGTTGACGATGCCCATGGTCAGGCCGGAACGGATCGCGTACAGCAGGAACACCGAGTGAATCGCCTCGCGCACCGGGTTGTTGCCACGGAACGAGAACGACACGTTGGACACGCCGCCGGAGGTCAGCGCGTATGGCAGTTCATCGCGGATGTAGGCACAGGCATTGATGAAATCGACGGCGTAGTTGTTGTGTTCTTCGATGCCGGTGGCCACGGCGAAGATGTTCGGGTCGAAGATGATGTCTTCCGGCGGGAAGTCTACTTCGTTGACCAGAATGTCGTAGGAGCGCTTGCAGATTTCTTTCTTGCGCGCTTCGGTGTCGGCCTGGCCGGCTTCGTCGAAGGCCATCACTACCACGGCGGCGCCGTAGCGCTTGCACAGTTTGGCGTGGTGAATGAACTGCTCGACGCCTTCTTTCATGCTGATCGAGTTGACGATGCCCTTGCCCTGGATGCATTTGAGGCCGGCTTCAATCACTTCCCACTTGGAGGAGTCGATCATGATCGGTACGCGAGAGATGTCCGGTTCGCCGGCAATCAGATTGAGGAAGGTCACCATGGCCTTCTTCGAATCGAGCATCCCTTCGTCCATGTTGATGTCGATCACCTGGGCGCCGGCTTCGACCTGCTGCAGCGCGACTTCCAGGGCTTCGGTGTAGTTGTCTTCGCGGATCAGGCGGGCGAACTTGGCGGAACCGGTGATGTTGGTGCGCTCGCCGACGTTGACGAACAGCGAGTTGCGATCGATGGTGAAGGGTTCCAGGCCCGAGAGGCGGCAAGCCTTGGGAATGTCCGGGATTTCCCGCGGTGCATAACCGGCCACGGCCTTGGCGATGGCTTCGATGTGGCCCGGAGTGGTGCCGCAGCAACCGCCGACGATGTTGAGGAAGCCGCTTTGGGCGAACTCTTCGATGACCTTGGCGGTTTGTGCCGGCAGTTCGTCGTATTCGCCGAATTCGTTCGGCAGGCCGGCGTTCGGGTGTGCGGAAACGTGGGTGTTGGCCTTGTTCGATAACTCTTCGAGGTACGGGCGCAGTTCGCTGGCGCCGAGGGCGCAGTTCAGGCCGACGGAAATCGGCTTGGCGTGGGCCACGGAGTTCCAGAAGGCTTCGGTGGTCTGGCCGGACAGGGTGCGACCGGAAGCATCGGTGATGGTGCCGGAAATCATGATCGGCAATTCGACGCCCAGTTCCTCGAACACACCTTGCACGGCGAAGATCGCCGCTTTGGCGTTGAGGGTGTCGAAAATGGTTTCGATCAGGATCAGGTCGGCGCCACCTTCAATCAGGCCTTTGGTGGCCTCGGTGTAGTTTTCCACCAGTTCATCGAAGGTCACGTTGCGATAGCCGGGGTTGTTCACGTCTGGCGACAGCGAGCAGGTGCGGCTGGTCGGGCCCAGGACGCCGGCGACGAAGCGTGGCTTGTCCGGGTTCTCGAGGGTTTTCGCATCGGCGACCTTGCGGGCCAGGCGCGCGCCTTCCACGTTCAGTTCGTACGCCAGTTCTTCCATGCCGTAGTCGGCCATGGAAATCCGGGTGGCGTTAAAGGTGTTGGTTTCCAGAATGTCAGCGCCGGCATCCAGGTAGGCTTTCTCGATGCCGCCAATCACATCCGGGCGCGTCAGCACCAACAGGTCGTTGTTGCCTTTGACATCGCTGGGCCAGTCAGCGAAGCGTTTGCCACGGTAATCCTGTTCCTCGAGCTTGTAGCTCTGGATCATCGTACCCATGCCGCCATCGAGTATCAGGATGCGCTCTTTGAGGGCGTGCTTGAGAGCTTGAAGGCGAACACTGCGATCGGACATTTGGACTACTCGGTAAGACCATGACGAAGGGCCGGGATCATAGCAAACTTGTGCGCTTGTAGAGCATCCTCGGGATTTGCATGAATATCGCTCATGTTGGCGCGGTCGTCAGGCCGGTAGAATCGCGGCGTTTTCAAAAGGATCAGGACCAGGGACATGTCGTATCGTTTCGTCATCAGCACTGTGCTGTTGTTTTTAAGCTGGGGCGCAACGGCGCAGGGCCCGGCGATTTCCTCTGCCATTTCCTACAGTCGCGACATTCAGCCGATCTTCACGGAAAAATGCGTGGCGTGCCATGCCTGCAACGACGCTGCCTGCCAGCTCAATCTGGGCAGCGGTGAGGGCGCGGCACGGGGGGCGACAAAAGTCCCGGTGTACGATGGTGACCGCAGGCAGGCAGTTGCACCGACCCGGCTGTTTTATGACGCCTGGGGCAAGCAGGCCTGGCAACAGAAGGGGTTTTATCCGGTGCTCGACGCCCAGGCCACCCAGGCCGGGTTGATGGCGCGGATGCTTGAGTTGGGGCATAAAACCCCATTGCAGCCCAATGCCAAACTACCGGCGGACATCGTCCTGGGCCTGAGCCGCAATAATATGTGCGCCACGCCCGCCGAGTTTGACGGCTATGCCGCCACTCATCCCAAAGAGGGCATGCCGCTGGCGGTGACCGGCCTGACCGATCAGCAATACCAGACGCTGCAGCGCTGGCTGGCGTCCGGTGCGCCGATCGATGAACACGCCCTGGTCCCCAGCGCAAAAGAGGCGTTGCAGGTGGTGCAATGGGAAAGCCTGCTGAACTCGCCCGGCGCCCGGGAAAGCCTGGTGGGGCGCTGGCTGTATGAGCACTGGTTCCTCGCGCACGTGTTTTTCAAGGAGGGTGAGCCCGGGCACTTCTTCCAGTGGGTGCGCTCGCGCACACCGACCGGCCAGCCGATCGGCCTGATCAATACCCGTCGCCCGAACGATGATCCGGGCACCGTGTTTTATTACCGCTTGTGGCCGGTGCAAGGCGTGATCGTGCACAAGACCCACATCAGCTATCCGCTGAGCGCGGCGAAACTGGCACGGGTGAAAAGCCTGTTCTACAGCGGCAACTGGCAGGTCGATGCCTTGCCGGGTTACGGACCGGAGCGCCGGGCCAACCCGTTTGCGACGTTCGAAGCGATTCCGGCCCAGGCGCGTTATCAGTTCATGCTCGATAACGCCGAGTACTTCGTGCGCACCTTTATCCGTGGTCCGGTGTGTCGTGGGCAGATTGCCACGGACGTGATCCGCGACAACTTCTGGGCGCTGTTCCAGGCGCCGGAGCACGATCTATACGTTATCGATCCGAATTATCGTGGCCAGGCGACGCCTTTGCTGGCGATGCCGGGACAGAACGACGATGTCGGCAGTGTCCTGAGCTTGTGGCATGACTACCGCGACAAACGCAACGAATACGAAGTGCTGCGCCGGGACAGCTACGCCGAGGTGCCGGCACCGAGCTGGTCGAGCCTGTGGGCCGGCAACGACAACTCGCTGCTGAGCATTTTCCGCCATTTCGACAGCGCCTCGGTGACCAAGGGCCTGATTGGCGACGTACCGCAGACGATGTGGCTGTTCGATTTCCCGTTGCTGGAGCGCACTTATTATCAGTTGGCGGTCAACTACGACGTGTTCGGCAACGTCTCCCATCAAGCCCAGACGCGCCTGTACTTCGACCTGATCCGCAATGGGGCCGAACAGAACTTCCTGCGCTTGATGCCCGCCGATTCACGCGAGGGCTACCTCGACGACTGGTATCAGAACAGTGGCAAATTCAAGATGTGGCTGGACTACGAGGCTATTGACGATGACACACCGACCGCGCTGAAACTGGACGCGGCAGATCCCAAGCGCGATTTTGCCCGGCAATTGCTGGCCCGGTATGGCGAGCTCAATGCCCGGCCCGATCCGATCAATCGCTGCGAGGGCGCCTATTGCTCGCGCCCAAACATTGATCCCGAGTTGCAGGCTGCCGAGCAGGCAATGAGCCGCCTGACCGCGCGCCCTGCGGCAGGTCTGAAGGTCATTGACCTGTTGCCGGAAGCGACCATGTTGCGCGTCGAGACTCGCAGCGGCAAACGCGAGGTCTACAGCCTTTTGCGCAACCGTGCGCACAGCAATGTGGCGTTTCTGTTGGGTGAGTCGCTGCGCTACCAGCCAGGGCTGGACACCGTCACGATTTTCCCGGGCGTTCTCAGCAGCTACCCCAACTTCATGTTCAACATTTCGGCCGGGCAAGTTCCCGTGTTCGTGGATGCAATGGAGCGCGCCAGGGATGCGAGTGACTTCGAGAAAATCGTCGAGCGCTGGGGTATACGTCGCAGTCATCCGCAGTTCTGGCAGTACTTCCATGACTTGAGTCGTTACATTCACGAGACCGAGCCGGTGGAAGAGGGCGTACTGGACATGAATCGCTACGAGAATCTCTAGCGGGTCGTTGACTGCGAGGCAGGCGATAGAAAAGCGAGGTCAGAGCCTGTACAGGGCTCAGACCTCGATCATCGCCAATTCATCCATCAGCGCGTCAGTCAGTGCATCAAGGTCACTGAAACGTCGGTTGCTCACCGCGCCGAATGCTGCGTGGTTGACATAGGCCTGGCTGCCGTCAGCGAACACCGGTACATCAATGCGCTCGCCTTGAGCGTTCACGTAGTGCACGGCTATCTGGCCGGAAGGCGTTCTGGTCGTCGTGAACTGATTGGGGCTATGCACACGAAAGGCGATCTCGTGTTCATTTGTCGGGCACGGCAGGCAGGCGAGCAGGTCGCATCCGTGAGTGACCTGGTGAGTTCCGGAAGGGGAATGGATAACGATGCCCGGATCACTTTTGACTCGCATGCTCGGTTGCGTGGCAATACGACTGTCCACCCGGACGCTGGAGGCATTGGTCAATTCGACCAGCCCGGGAATGCTCTGCAGTGTATTGCTGTGTCCTTGCCCGACAAGTGCGACCCAGCGATGCGGGCCGTGGGCCAACTGGTCAAATGAAATTTTTTTCCAGGCAAAGAAGTTGAACATCGTCACCCGATCAAGTTGATCCGATAGCGTCGGCAGGATGTGGGAGGGTATGAGAGTCTGCGCAGTGATCAATGAGCTTGCGGTGGTATCCAGGGCCATGACCGGGATTGCTTGAGCATGCGCTTCTTCTACCAGACGCGTGTAGCTGTAGGCGTCCGGGACGGTGCTCAGGTCATCAACCAGTTGAAGCCTGTCTCTCAGCACATGAGGCAAATGAGCTGTTGGTGATGCGTTGAACTGATCCAGAAGGGCCTGGTGCAGGTCAGTGTTCAGTACTTCCAGGTAAAACCCCCGGACACCCTGGCGTTTGAGTTCCGCCATGTTGTTGATTAAAAACTGACGTGTCAGCGAATAGTGATGCGTTTCTCCGAACACCAGCCCATTGCGCTGGCCGAACAGGTATTGGAAAAGTTGATCGGGCGACAGATTCCGGCCCGGTAGCATGAACGGTCTGGCAGGGGCCTGGAAGGTTCGAAAGTAGCTTCTGGCATGTCGGCGCAATCTCGATTGAATGGCAAAGATGTGCAACACGCCCGCTGTCTGGGCATTCATCGCAAAGGTCGGATGTAGCATGCCAAGACTCATGGAGCCGGCGAGCGAGACATTGAGCGCCGGCAGCGCCGCTCGGTCTGCCGGGGGCAATTCATAATCCAGGTAAGTGGTCTGCAGCGGACCTTTTTCGATAGGGCCCATGCCTCCTGATAATCGCAGCATGGGTTCGGCTTGCCAGTTTTCCAGTGTTTCATCCAGAACCAGCGGGTAGCGCAGGGTTTTGTAACCCGTACCCTGGGGGTAAAGGAAACGCTGCCCCTGCGCTGTATCGCACAGGTAGTGCTTGCGGGCGATCAAGACGTATTGTTGGGGCGAAGTCTTGCTCTGAAAAAGATTGCCTTTGATCAGGTCCAGATCCAGCGGGTTGACCGCCACCTCTATTCCGGACAGATCAGGGGGCGGTCTGAATGCCGGTACCGCGCCGAATGCCGGTAGCCGCAAGGGTCGCCCCTTGGCTGCGGTGATGGACCAGAGGGCTCTGGCCGCAGACTTTGACGCCGCCATCTGATTGAGCAGCAGGAACGTTCGAGTAACGCTGCGGACGGCTTTGAAGGCGCTGGTGATGGGCAGAAAGCTGATCAGGTTCAGCGACAGGTCCAGCCCGAAGCTGATTTTGTTCCACAACGATTGTCGTTCGACTTCGGCGTTGCTGGTGGATTGATGATCGGCGTTACGCCGCAGCGTGACGACCTGCTGCTCGTACAAGGCGTCGTGCAGGGAGGTGTTAATGGCAAAGGTATGAAGGGTGTCAAAGGGGTTGCCGATTCGGCTTCGGGCATTGAGCACCAGCTCGCTCAACAAGAGGGTGCGAGCGACCTTGCTTTCGGTCAGTGCCGCCTGCCCGGGCGTTGACAGGCGTTGCATGAAGTAGTGGCGCCATTCGGGCGATGTGTCCCACTGATCCTTGAGGAACTGCTGCATCGTCGCACTATCGGCAAACTCCTTGATGGCGTGTCCCGTCGGTGCCCAAGGGGTGTAAAGGATGACGTTGGGCAGCGCTCGGCGATTGTCCACGCTGATCATCAATACATCATTGAGGTTGTAGCCGTTGCGGGCATCCGGGGAATTGGCAATCAGAAGCGAGCTCGCCACGATTTTGTGTTTGCCAACGGTTTTTCGGCTGGCCGGGGTATCGCCATCGATGAGTGCCTTGACCCATTGGTAGCCACGGTTTTCCCTGTCCTCGAGAAAACAGTTTGGGTCCAGCCTGGCCGCCAGCGCATGAGTCGCCAGGCTGGCTCGGTGAGCATCGATCCAGGTTTTGCGCAGGGACGAACCTTTCTCCATCAGGCGTGTTTGCAGTAACTGGTCGTAACCTTTGCTCACGTCCAGCGTCTGGACGAGGGATGTCAGATAGCTTGCATCGAACTGGATGGGTGCGCCGGACGTGGTCTTGCCGGACGCAGACATCGAGGTTTTTTCACCGGTAAACAACTTGTAGAAGCTGAAGTCCCACGGATTACTGTTTTTTAGTGCAAATTCGGTCAATGACAGGGTGATCGTGTACTCAGGCCGGATTGTCGGGTCACTGGTGTAGGGGACTTGATCAGCTCCAACGCCGCCGCCCGTGCTGGCGGGGTTGATACTGGTGGTCATGGTGACGGGTACTTTATCCGGGTCAATTTCCTTGTCCGGGTAATCGATTGCCAGTTGCCGGACCAGTTCCTTGCGGGAAAATTCTCGCAGGAGCGGTATGGCTGCTTCCCGGATCTTTGTGGCCAGGATTTTATTGGCTGCCAGCTCGGACTCTGCCAGCCGTTTGAGTGCTTGTTGGTCCGCTGGACCGGCCTCCCGGTACCAGGATGGCAAACTTGCCTCGATGAAACGTCGGCTGCGTTCGATCAGCAGGTCCCGGGTATCCAGGAATGAGCCGATAGTGGCCAGACGGTTGAACAGTTCATGGACCTGCTTGCCGTTGACCTCATGTCGGGGCAATTGACGCCAGCCGTACTCGATGTCCTGTTTCTGCAAGGCCAGCAACGCGTGCACTCGATTTTCGAAAAGGTTCTCGTGAACTTGAATGTAACTGAACAGCGGTGACGCCTGGTATCCGTTGGCGCGTGCCTGGTCTTGCCAGGTGATATGGGTCATCAGGCTGTCGCCGGTACCGGCATTGGTGAATCTGGTACGCAAAAATTGATCAAGAGCCTGCAGTGAGACAAATGAATCAATACCCACATCCTGGGTGAAAAGCGCGACTGCACCGATATCGGTGTTTGCATCGATATCGGCAACAGGGGTTTTGCTTGAGAGCACGAATACCCCGGCCAAAGGGATGTCAGGCTCGTCGTTCCGGCCTTTAAGGCTCAGCGAGAAGGCGGCTGGCCTATGCGTTTGCGGTAGATGTGCGCGTAATTGGCTGGATGGATGGCTGACGATTTGCCCGACCAGCGTCTTGCATGACTCGTCAAGTGTGCCGTCTTCCACACGCAATGCCGCTTCGGCCAGCAAGGCCTTGGCCAATTGATCGGCCAGCCATTGGCGACGGGTCATCGGGTTGCCCGGCGTGTATGCCCCGCGCCAGAAACGGTCCAGTTGCTGCTGATAGTGGCGATCCGGCCTGCGGATCAGCTCTTCAATAAAGGTTTCGAATGCTGGCGTGCTGCCGATGGTGCTGTTGATGGTGCGTAACTTGTGCGGGGCAGACGGATCATTCACCTGGTAAGTGGCTTTGGCGTAGTAGCGGTAAAACCGGTTTGGGGCGTCAAAATTCTCTCCTCCCCAGGGCTTGTCGTTGAACAGCGCGGACAACGGGCGTTGCGCTGTGCCTGAGCGCACAACCGTTTCCGAGCCTGATGGGAGGGTGAGCTTGATGTGTTCTTCGTAGCTCACTGCTTCCAGGGTAACGGGCGGGGGATGATCGAGGAACGAACGCTGGATTTTTGCATCGAGCAGGTCTGCCAGCACCCCGGCGGCTTCGGGCTGTTGGTCGAGCAGATGCTTTAGCGCGAGTTGATGCTCAAGCAGTTGTTTCAGGTAGGTTTGCTGTCGGGCTTCGATCAAGGCAGCGGAAGCGGTCATAGGGGAGGCGCCTGATAAAGAATTCTCAAGCGAGGACGTTATCGAAGCCGAAGGTGGTGACTGCGGTATATATGTACCGCCAAAAAACCGCAGTACGAGGGCGCGCGGGAGTCGGGCGCCATCGCTGGCACTTTCCTGACAAAAATACTGGGACTTTGTCCGGCGCGCTGATTGGCGTAAACTGCGCCCAAGCCTGCGAGGAGTTTCCATGACCGCTATTACCATTACCGACGCCGCCCACGATTATCTGGCTGATCTGCTCTCCAAGCAGAACACCCCTGGTATCGGCATCCGCGTCTTTATCACTCAGCCCGGCACCCAGTACGCCGAAACCTGTATTGCCTACTGCAAGCCGGGGGAAGAGAAGCCGGAAGACACGGCGCTTGGGCTGAAAAGCTTCACCGCCTACATCGATTCGTTCAGCGAAGCCTTCCTGGACGACGCGGTAGTCGACTACGCCACCGACCGCATGGGCGGCCAGTTAACCATCAAGGCGCCAAACGCCAAGGTGCCGACGGTCACTGCCGACAGCCCTGTCAACGAGCGGATCAACTATTACCTGCAGACCGAGATCAACCCGGGGCTGGCCAGCCACGGCGGCCAGGTCAGCCTGATCGATGTGGTTGAAGACGGCATTGCCGTCCTGCAGTTCGGCGGCGGTTGCCAGGGCTGCGGCCAGGCTGACGTGACCCTCAAGGAAGGCATCGAGCGTACTTTGCTCGAACGTATTCCTGAGTTGAAGGGTGTACGTGACGTGACCGACCACACGCAGAAAGAAAACGCCTACTACTAAGGGGTTCGCTGCGGCATGAAAAACGGCGCCCCGTGAGCGCCGTTTTTTTATGGGTGATGGATATCCTGTGCTGAGGGGCTTGCCTGTGGCGAGGGGGCTTGTCGGACCGCCGCACCGCCCCGCTCGGCGGCGAAGCCGTCGCAGTACCTCAATGCAAGGTTTATCTGGATGAATGCCGGGGGCCGCTTCGCGCCCCAGCGGGGGCAAGCCCCCTCGCCACAGGTAAGCCCCCTCAAGTCTCCTTACTACAGGCAAACCCCCTCACCACTGGGGCAGGCGTGCTCAAGGTCTGTAAAGATGCGCATGCCCGGCGCGATACAGCGACGACTCGCTGAAATGATCACTGCCCAGCACCCGACCCACCAGGATCAACGCGGTGCGCCGAAACCCCTTGGCCTCAACCTTTGCGGCAATGTCCGCCAGCGTCCCCACCACCCAATCCTGATCCGGCCAGGTCGCCCGGTGAATCACCGCAATCGGGCAATCGGCACCGTAATGCGGCAGCAATTGGACCAGGATTTTCTCCAGATGATTGACCCCCAGGTGAATCGCCATGGTCGCCCCGTGCTGCGCCAGGCTACCCAGTTCCTCGCCGGCAGGCATCGCGGTTTTGTCGGCGAAGCGGGTAAGAATCACGCTCTGGGATACGTCCGGCAGCGTCAGCTCTGCACCCAGCAGCGCCGCGCAGGCCGCCGTGGCGGTGACGCCGGGGACAATTTCGAAGGGAATATGCAGTTCGCGCAGGTAGCGGATCTGCTCGCCGATCGCGCCATACAGGCTCGGGTCGCCGGAATGCACCCGCGCGACGTCCTGGCCATTGGCATGGGCGGTCCTGATCAGCTCGATGATCTGTTCCAGGTGCAGTTCAGCGCTGTTGACCACCTGCTCGGCACTATGACCCTCCAATACCGCAGCAGGCACCAGCGAGCCGGCATAGATGATCACCGGGCAGCTGCGAATCAGCCGTTGGCCCTTGACCGTAATCAGTTCGGGGTCGCCGGGGCCTGCGCCAATGAAGTAGACGGTCATGCTCGGTTCCTGTGGCAAAAAACGGCTGGGCAAGGCTTCAGATGAAGAATGCTCATGATCGAAGGTGGGGATTATCGGGGATTTTATGCCGCGCCAGCCAATGCCAGGGTTGCCTGGGCATATTTTTGTCGCGCAATCAGCAGCTTTGCCGGCGCCTGGGCCAGTTGTTCGGCCAATGCCAGGGCGGCGCTTTCCGCTACGCCGTAGCAGCCGGTGCGTTCGAAGGCGATTTGCGATTGATGAGTGAGATGTTGCTCATAGGCGGCAAGTTGTTCGCTGCTGAAGTAGGTCACCGGTAGCCCAAGCTGCGCGGCCAACTCGTTCAGGGCCGGCTCTTCGCGCTTGAGATCGATACTGGCCAGGGCCTTTATTTCATGCAATTGGATCTGGTGTGCTTGCAACGCCTGCTCCAGCAGCGCCAGCAGCGTACTGACCGGGCAGCCGCGCTGGCAGCCCAGGCCGACCACGAGGGTCGGCGCTGCGCTGATGTCACTCATGCGTGGTATTGGCCATCGCTTTTGCGGCGGAACAACCAGGCGCTGATCAGGCCCAGGGCCAGCCAGAACGCCACGTTGGTCAACTGCGAAGCGATTTTGAATTGTGTCTCCAGCGCCTCTGGAGCGAGCATCGAATGCACTTCAGGTTGCGGCGCACCAATCAAATGGGGAACGGCGAGAGTGGCGACACCCAGGGCTTTCATCAGCCAGTGACGGCCGAAAACGATAAGGGCGATACCGACAGCCGTGCAAGCCGCGGTGCCGATCCACCAGAGCTGACGTTGCGCCAGGTCGGCCGCCGCGGTGCCCGGCAGTTCCGGTGGCAGGCCGAGGGTTGGCGCGAGCACGAAAGTCGCATAGCCGGCCAGGCCCCAGAGCAGACCCTGGGAAGTCCTGGTCGGAGCGCGCAAGGTATACAGGCCGGCCAGCATCAGGGCGAAGCCGACGGCCACCACCAGATTTCCCCCAGTGGTCGACAGCACGCGCTGCCAGCCGTCTTGCGGCTCCCAGGCTTCGGCGTCGTGGGTGTGGGCGGCGTTGGCGCCCCCTGCGTGTTCATGGACTTCAACGGCGGCCGGCTCGGTTATTTCGTAGGTCTCGGCCTGCAATATCAACGGGGCCACCCAGAAGCTTTGCAAGAGGGTCAGCAGCAGGGCGGCCAGAAGCCCGGTGAAACCTGCGGTTTGCGCGATACGCTTGATCATGTCGGCAGCTCTCAATGGCACGGAAAGGCAGAGCTGTGGCGGGTATCGTGAGCGGCGTTGTGCACCGCTTCGATGTGCGAGAAGCCGGCGAAGTAAACAAGGGACGCACCCAGGATCGACGCGCAGACGGCGGCGGTCAGACGCTGGGTCAGGGTCGTGGTGGTGCTGGCGGTGCTGTGGCCGGTGCTGCTGATGATCGACATGGCGTTTCCCTTTGTTCTGTCAGCGGGAACAAGAACGCATGCAGAGCCCTGCACGAGCGAGCGCGCAGAAGTTCAAACAGCGCCCGCCCACCGCGGGTTGTTGTTCAGAGACCGTACTGGTCACTTTGTGTTGCGGGCCGGTCTCCGGGCTCACGAGGGGCGCAGGCATCGCCTGAACCTGCAAGCATCACCTTCCCACGCCATATCGGCACAGTGGATCTGACGCTTCACTCGCTTACCGTTGCGGGGGCAGCACCGGACTGACATGGCTTTGGAGTAAAGCACATGATTCACCGGTTTCCCGTTTCACCCTGTGAAGGGCACCCGTAACAAGCGTCTAGGAGAGCATGGGCGGGGGTTGGGCGTCAATTGGCAAACGTTCTCATCGCAAACCGTGTCGCACCCTTCGCGAGCAAGCCCGCTCCCACATTTGACTGTATTTCCCTGACAGAACTCGGCCGAATGTGGGAGCGGGCTTGCTCGCGAAGGCGACGCCGCAATATCAATGTGAACATTGACCCGCCCCCGCACGATGCGTAGCCTTGCGCTTTCGAGGTTCTTCGGCGTTTGCCGAAGCTAAGAAGGGAACGCGGTCAATGCCGCGGCTGCCCCCGCAACTGTGAACGGTGATGTTCGTTGCCACGCCACTGCAGGCTCTCCATGAGGCCGGCGGGAAGGCGCAGCGAATGCCAGGTCGCCAAGACCGGCACACCGTCAGCCAGGAGACCTGCCTCGATACAGATTCTGACTTTCAACCGGGCGGGGTGATCCGGTGGCGAATTCTTCCAGGCACGCGCGTGCGCGTTGCCGGTCGTCGTCCCGTATGCCCGCCACCTTGCCAAAGGGCATCCGATGAAAACACTGGCCAAACTCCCCGTCACCATCGTCACCGGCTTCCTCGGCTCGGGTAAAACCACACTGCTGCGGCACATGCTCGACAATGCCCAGGGCCGCCGTATCGCGGTGATCGTCAACGAGTTCGGCGAACTGGGTATCGATGGTGAAATCCTCAAGCAGTGCTCAATCGGTTGCACCGAAGAAGAAGCCAACGGTCGTGTCTATGAGCTGGCCAACGGCTGCCTGTGCTGCACGGTCCAGGAAGAATTCTTCCCGGTGATGCGTGAACTGGTCGCCCGCCGTGGTGACCTCGACCATATCCTCATCGAGACCTCGGGCCTGGCTTTGCCCAAACCCCTGGTGCAAGCCTTCCAGTGGCCGGAAATTCGTAGTGCCTGCACGGTAGACGCGGTCATCACCGTGGTCGACAGCCCGGCCGTCGCCGCCGGCACCTTCGCCGCATTCCCCGATCAGGTCGACGCCCAGCGAAAACTCGATCCGAACCTGGACCATGAGTCGCCGCTGCACGAGCTATTTGCCGATCAACTGGCCAGCGCCGACCTGGTGATCCTCAACAAGGCCGATCTCATCCGCCCTGAAGATCTGGCCCGCGTGCGCCTGGAAGTCGCCGAAGAACTGCCGCCAGCGGTAAAAATCATTGAAGCCAGCAGCGGTCGCCTGCCGCTGGACGTGCTGATCGGCCTTGGCGTCGGCTCCGAAGAGCACATCGACAGCCGTCACAGTCACCATGACCATCATCACGATGGCGATGATCATGATGACCACGATCACGACGCTTTCGACTCCATTTCCATTGAACTGCCGCAAGCCGACGAAAGCCTGTTGCTGGATGCGCTGACCCAACTGGTGGTCCAGCACGGCATCCTGCGAGTCAAGGGCTTCGCCGCGATCCCGAACAAACCGATGCGCCTGCTGATCCAGGGCGTGGGCACTCGCTTCGACAAGCACTTCGACCGCCAATGGGGCGCCGAAGAAGCGCGGGTCACCCGTCTGGTGCTGATCGGCCAGGAACTCGACGCCGCTCAACTCGAAGCGCAACTGCGCGCCGCACTCAGCGTGTAAGCCATGCACCTGCTCAGGACCCAGCCCGGCGGCTTCGTGTCGGAGGACAACATTGCCGACCTTGGACAAACCCCCGCCGAACTGGTGATCCTGTGCAGCGGCGATTCCAGCCTGGCGTTGCTCGCCGAAGCGGCGCAGCAGTTGCCCGACGACTACCCGAGCGTGCGCCTGGCCAATCCGATGCAGGTACAGAACCATGCCTCGGTCGACTTGTATGTCGACCAAGTGCTGCGCCACGCCAAGGTGATTCTGATTTCACTGCATGGCGGCATCGCCTATTGGCGCTACGGTGTCGAGCGTCTGGTCGAACTGTCACAGCGCGGCGTGCAGTTGATCCTGGTGCCGGGCGATGACCGTCCGGACCCGGAGTTGAGCGACCTGAGCACGGTGCTTCCTGAAGATCGCGAGCGGCTCTGGCATTTCCTGCGCCAGGGTGGCATGGCCAATGCGCTGGACCTGTTTCGCTGCCTGGCCAATCGATGGCTTGCGCGTGATTATTCATGGTCGCAGCCTCAGGTACTGCCGCGCACGGCGATCTACCACCCGCATACAAGTCCCGCACGACTGAGTGATTGGCAAGCCGACTGGCAGGCCGGCCAGCCAGTGGCGGCGGTGCTGTTTTACCGTTCGCATTTGCAGGCGGCCAACACCGCTTTTATCGACGTGTTCTGCGAGCGCTTGCGGGCAGCGGGGTTGAACCCGTTGCCGATTGCACTGGCCAGCCTGAAAGAGCCCGCCTGCCTGACGGTGGTCGAGGACTTGTTGGATGAAGCTGAAGCAGGGGTGATTCTCAATACCACAGGTTTTGCCCAATCCAGTCCCGAAGCGCCGCATCTGCGACCGTTTCGCCGCAATATCCCGGTGATCCAGGCCATCTGCGCCCAAGACAACGAACCTGGCTGGCGCGCCAGCGAGCAGGGGCTTGGCCCCCGGGATCTGGCGATGCACATCGCCTTGCCGGAGCTGGACGGACGCATCATCAGTCGGCCGATCAGCTTCAAGGACCTGGCGTGGCGCAGCGAGCGCAGTCAGTGCGATGTGGTGTGCTACCGGCCACAACCGCAGCGCATGGATTTTGTCGCAGAACTGGCCCGGCGCTGGGTAGATTTGGCGCGCCTGTCCAACGGGCAAAAACGCATCGCCTTGATCCTCGCCAACTATCCCACGCGCGACGGTCGCATCGGCAATGGCGTCGGTCTCGACACCCCGGCGGCGGCGCTGAACATCTTGCGCGCGCTGCACACCGAAGGTTATCCGCTGCCGGCCGAACTGCCGGACAGCGGCACGGCATTGATCCAGCAGTTGCTTGGCGGCGTCAGCAATGACCTCGACACCCTCGACCAGCGTCCCTGTCAGCAGAGCCTGGCCATGGACGAATACTGGCGGATGTTCAACGCTCTGCCCGAGGCCAATCGTGATGCGGTACTGCAACGTTGGGGCACGCCGGACAATGATCCGATGTGTCGCGACGGGCGCATGATGATTGCCGGCCTGCGGTTTGGTCTGACCTTCGTCGGCATTCAGCCGGCACGGGGCTATCAGGTCGATCCGAGTGCGGTGTACCACGACCCGGACCTGGTACCACCTCATGGCTACCTGGCGTTCTACTTCTGGCTGCGCAACACCTACGGCGCCCATGCCGTGATCCACGTTGGCAAGCACGGCAACCTCGAATGGCTGCCGGGCAAGGGCGTGGGGCTCTCGGAAAACTGCTGGCCTGAGGCGTTGCTCGGTCCGCTGCCGAACATCTATCCGTTCATCGTCAACGACCCGGGCGAGGGCGCCCAGGCCAAGCGCCGTACCCAGGCGGTGATCATCGACCACCTGATGCCGCCGCTGACCCGCGCCGAAACCTACGGGCCTCTGCGCGACCTGGAACTGTTGGCCGACGAATATTACGAAGCGCAATTGCTCGATCCGCGCCGTGCCCGGGAGTTGCAGCGCGACATCCTGCAACTGGTACGTGACAGCCATATAGACCGTGAACTGCAACTGGACGAGGAACTCGACAGCGATGCCGATGCGGCGATCTGGTTGCCGCGCCTGGACACCTATTTGTGCGACTTGAAAGAGTCGCAGATTCGCGACGGTTTGCATGTGTTTGGTGAATCGCCGAGCGGTCGTTTGCGTATCGACACTTTGCTCGCGTTGCTGCGCATTCCAAGGGGCGATGGGCGGGGTGCGCAGTCGAGTTTGCTGCGGGCTGTGGCCAACGCCTTCGCGTTGGGCTTCGATCCATTGGATTGCGCGCTGGCCGATCCCTGGAGCGGTCCGCGTCCGCAGGCCTTGTTGTCAATCACCGATGACCCCTGGCGCATTACCGGCGACACCCGCGAGCGCCTCGAATTGTTTGCCACGCAACTGATCTCGCAAACGATGAATTTCCCCTGTAGGAGCGAGCATGCTCGCGATGGCGTGTCAGTCGACATCAATGTAGCTGACACACCATCGCGAGCATGCTCGCTCCTACAGGAAGCCGTTTGGGCGGACGTAAGTGCCATCCTCGACAACCTGCGCGATGTGGTTGCGCCACGCCTGGACGCCTGCGGCCCGGCAGAAATGTGCGGCCTGCTCGACGCCTTGAGCGGTCGCTTCGTCCCGGCCGGCCCCAGCGGTGCGCCGAGTCGTGGTCGTCTGGACGTGTTGCCCACCGGACGCAACTTTTACTCGGTGGACGTGCGCAACCTGCCGACCACCACCGCCTGGCGCATCGGGTTCCAGTCGGCCAACCTGATTCTCGAACGGCACCTGCAAGACCACGGCGATCATCTGCGTCAGCTCGGGCTGTCGGTCTGGGGCACCGCGACCATGCGCACCGGCGGCGACGACATTGCCCAGGCCATGGCCCTGATGGGGGTGCGTCCGGTGTGGGCCACCGGCAGCCAGCGGGTCGATGACTTTGAAATCCTGCCATTGAGTCTGCTCGATCGCCCTCGGGTGGATGTGACCTTGCGGGTCTCGGGTTTTTTTCGCGATGCCTTCGCCAATCTGATTCGCTTGTTCGATGCGGCAGTGCAAGCCGTCGCCGAGCTCGATGAACCGGACGACCTCAACCCGCTGGCGGCCAAGGTCCGCAGCGAACGTGAAGCACTGCTGCAAACAGGACTGGACCAGGATGCGGCACGGCGCCAGGCCGGCTGGCGCATTTTCGGCGCAATGCCCGGTGCCTATGGCGCGGGTGTGCAGGGCGCCATCGACGGACGCCTGTGGCAGAGCCGCGAGGACCTGGCCGAGGTCTACCTGAATTGGGGTGGCTACGCTTATGGCGGCGCCGACGAAGGCACCGCCGCTCGCGATCAGTTCGCCCAGCGGCTGAGTCAGGTGCAGGCGGTGCTGCAAAACCAGGACAATCACGAGCACGACTTGCTTGATTCCAACGACTACTACCAGTTCCAGGGCGGCATGCTCGCGGCGGTCGAAAGCCTGCGGGGTGAAGCGGCTGCCAGCTATCATGGCGATCACAGCCAGCCGGACTTGCCGAAGATTCGCACCTTGAAGGAAGAGCTCAACCGGGTGATTCGTTCCCGGGCGGCCAATCCGAAGTGGCTCGACGGGGTCAAGCGCCATGGCTACAAAGGTGCGTTTGAAATGGCGGCAACGGTCGACAATCTGTTTGCGTTCGATGCGACCACGCAGCTGATTGATGATCATCAGTATGCGTTGTTGGCGGACGCGTATTTGCTGGACCCGGCGACCCGGGAGTTTGTCCGTGAGCACAATCCTCATGCATTGCGTGATATGACTGAGCGGATGCTGGAGGCGCAGCAGCGGGGGATGTGGAAAGAACCGGGGGCTTATCGGGAGGCGCTGGAGAATTTGTTGCTGGATATAGAGGAAGAGGGGTAGTGCATTCAAAAGCCACCCCTCACCCCAGCCCTCTCCCCAAGGGGGAGAGGGGGAAAGGGAGCCGATCTCCAGTGTTTTCAAATACCGGGTTCAACTCGATCTCCCAGGTCGATGTAACTCGACTAAACACCTCGTTAAGTCCCCTCCATCCATGGGAG